>NZ_JAPDDR010000005.1:300000-464721 GCF_025950095.1 Luteolibacter rhizosphaerae
GGGCGTTCCGGGTGCTGAGGCATCCGCAGAGGATTTAAGGTTGATGGTGTGTATCGAGTGATGTGGCCGCTCCTGTTCTTCGGTGGCGATTGTTCTCAACCGCGAAAATCGCGAAAGGGCGCGAAATATTAACAGCCTCGGGATTTCGTCGGGAGGAGCTACCCGGTTCAGTGTGAGGAATCGGATGGCCTCCAAGATCTGAGATTTTGGACGGGTCCGCGCTTGGCGGGCGGAGCGGGGTTTCTACAGTGCGCGCATGTCATCGACTTTCGGCCACGCGTTCCGCATCCACACCTTCGGGGAATCTCATGGAGGCGGTGTGGGCGTGGTGATCGATGGGGTGCCGCCGCGGGTGAAGGTGACGGCGGAGGACATTCAGGTGGAGCTCGACCGGCGGAGGCCGGGGCAGAGCGAGATCGTGACCCCGCGGAAGGAAGCGGACCGGGCGGAGATCCTCTCGGGCGTGGTGGACGGGGTGACGCTGGGCACGCCGATCGCGGTGGTGGTGCGGAACGAGGACCAGCGGCCCGGGGCCTATGAGGAGATGGCGGTGAAGTATCGCCCCTCCCACGCGGACTATACCTACGATGCGAAGTACGGGGTGCGGGCGCTTTCCGGCGGCGGGCGGGCTTCGGCGCGCGAGACGATCGGGCGGGTGGCGGCGGCGGCGGTGGCGAAGAAGGTGCTGGATCAACTGGCGCCGGGAATCGAGGTGCTGGCCTGGGTGAAATCGATTCACGACCTGAATGCGACGGTGGATGCGGAGACGGTGACTTTTGACGAGATCGAGGGGAACATCGTGCGGACCGGTGATGCGGCGATGGTGGAGCCGATGATCGAGCGGATCAAAGCGGTGCGTGCCGAGGGGAATTCGGTGGGCGGCGTGGTGGAGTGCGTGATCCGGAATTGTCCGCCGGGGCTGGGCGAGCCGGTTTTCGACAAGCTGGAGGCGGAGTTGGCGAAGGCGATGCTCTCGCTGCCGGCGACGAAGGGCTTCGAGATCGGATCTGGCTTCGCGGGGACGCTTCTAACAGGCCGCGAGCACAACGACCCCTTCCGGATGGTGGAGGGCAAGGTGCGGACGACGAGCAACCGCTCCGGCGGGATTCAGGGCGGGATTTCCAATGGCGAGAACATCGTGTTCCGCGTGGCCTTCAAGCCGACGGCGACGATCATGACGTCGCAGGAGACGGTGACGAATACCGGCGAGAATACGGAGCTGGCTGGGCGGGGCCGCCATGATGCCTGCGTGCTGCCGCGCGCGGTGCCGATGGTGGAAGCGATGGCGGTGCTGGTGCTGTGCGATCACCTGCTGCGGCAGCGCGGGCAGGTGGGCGGATTCCCTGCGCCGGAGGAGTGATGAAGGAGATTCTGGCGGCGCTGGATCTGGATGCGATTCCCCAGCTGAGCTTGGGGACGGCGGGGCTATTGATCTTCGCGGCGTGTGCGGTGCTGGCGGTGCTGCGGGGATTCCTGCGGATGCTGACGGGATCCTTGGTGCTGTGTGCGAGCGGGTATGCGGGCTACCTGGTGTGGCGGCATGCGCCGGGTCTGCCGATGGTGGTGCCGGTGGTCGCGGGGTTGGTGGCATTTCTGGCGCTGCGGTGGGTGCTGCGTTCCGCGACGCGGCCTTTCAGCGGTGGGGATGGCGAAAGGCCCTCGATGATGAGGCGGGGCTGGACGCTGCTCTTCAGCTTGGTGCCGACCTCGCTGCTGTGGTTCACGGGGGTGACACTGGTGCGCAATGCTGGATCGGTGGCGGAGATCCGGAGCTTCGTGGACGGGAAGGATCCGGAAGCGCGGTCGGCCTTCCTGGCGGAGCTGAAGGGGGCGATCGACCGCTCGCTGCCGGTGGATTGGTTCAAGACGATCGATCCGCTGGCGGACGAGGCGCGGGTGACGCTGGCGAAGTTGATCGCGCTGGGGGATTCCGACGCGCCGCCGAAGGCGATTCCGGTGATGGAGGAGCCGGAGATTCGGAAGCTGATCGAGGGGGATGCGAAGCTGCGGGAGCTGGCGCGGACGAAGCGTTATGCGGATATCCTGCGGGATCCGCGGCTGGATCACGTGATGGCAGATCCGGATCTGCGGCGGATGCTGGCGGATCTGGATTTGTAATTCAGAATGGCCAGATCAGGGGGATGAGGAGGCAGGAGACGACCCAGCAGATGATATTCAGCGGGATGCCGACGCGGAGGAAATCCGAGAATCGGAAGCCCCCGGGGCCATACACCATCATGTGGGTCTGATAGCCCATGGGCAGGGCGAAGGCAGTGGAGGCGGCGACGGTGACGGCCATGACGAAGGGCCAATGGCTGACGCCGAGGGTGTGCGCGAGGGTGACGACGATGGGCACCATCATCACGGCGGTGGCGTTGTTAGAAAGAACCTCGGTGAGCAGCAGGGTGAGGAGGAAGATCAGCCAGAGCATGACGATCGGCATGAGGTCCGGGGTGACGAAGCCTTGGGCCAGCTCGACCATGCTTTCCGCGAGCCACTTGGCAGTGCCGGTGGATTGCATGGCCATGCCGAGGCCGAGCAGGCCGTAGAGCATGAGAAGCACCTGCCAATCGATGCTGGCGTAGGCCTCGCGCGGGGTGAGGATCTTCGACCAGAGGAGGATGAGCGCGCCGACCATGGCGGCGTAGTGGATGGGGATGACGGGGAGCCAGGAGATGATCCCCTTCCCGTCTTCGCCGCCGAGGATGTCGGTGAGCGTGGCGACGAGGACGACGCCGATGAGGGTCGCCCATGAAACCCAAGAGTGATGGCGCGGCTTGGTCGGGGCATCGGAGCCGGAGGCTTCGTCCGCGATATCGGTGAGGATGAAGTCGCGGGTTTCGTCGAGGGCGGTGAGGTTGTTCACCGCGGTGATGACGAGGAGGGTGTCGCCGGTTTCGAGGGGGATCTCGGCGAGCTGGTTGGTGATGTTCACGCCATTGCGGTGAACGGCGATAACGACGCTGTTGTAGTGCTGGCGGAAGTCGGACTTCGCGAGGGTGCGGCCATGGAGCGAGGACTCGTCGCGGATGACGAGTTCGGTGACGACGCCATCGATGGTGGAGAGCAGGCTGGCGCCGATCTCCTGGCAGAGTTCCTCGGCTTTCACCGCCTTGCTGCTGCGGCCGTGGAGGGCGACGAGGAAGCGGTCGTTTTTCTCGACGGTGAGCGTGCTGAGGGAGCGCATTTCGCGGGTGCCCTTGCGGCGCACTTCCATGATGTGGACGTGCTTCGAGCGGTCGAAGAAGGGGGTGTCTTTGAGGGGCTTGCCGATCAGCGGGGAGTTTTCGCCGATGAGGATGTGATAGAGCGGCGTGGTGCGGTCCTTGATATCGAGGCTGCCGGAGATGGTGGAGCGGGAGGGAATCAGCTTCGGCCCGAAAATGGCGAGGTAAGCGATGCCGGCGATGGAGAGCGGGATGCCGACCGGAGCCAATTGGAACATGGTCATCGGCTCCATCTTCATGTCCTTGAGGGTGCCATTCACCAGCAGGTTGGTGGAGGTTCCGATGAGGGTGCAGCAGCCGCCGAGGATGGATGCGTAGGAAAGTGGCATCAGGATCTTGGACGGGGACATGTCCCGCGAACGTGTGAATCCCAAGGCGACGGGCAGAAGGATGGCAACGATGGCCGTGTTGTTCATCCACGCGCTGAAGAAGCCTGCGAGAATCGAAAAGCTCAGAATGGCCATCCGGATATTGCTCGGCAGCTTGTCGCGGAGGAAGCGGCCGATGTGATCGACGGCACCGGAAGCTTCAAGCGAGCCGCCGATGATGAAGAGGGCGGCGATGGCGAGCGGAGCCTCATTCTTGAAGACCAGCGACATATCGCCGACATCGATCAAACCGAGGGCGACCACGCCGACCAGCACGGTGAGGGCGATGACGTCCGGTGCTGCCCATTCCCGGATGAAGGCGATGAGCGTCAAGGCGATGACGCCCAGGGTGAGGCCGATTTCCCAAGTCATATGGCGGAGTCTCCCCGTGCGGGGTGGACGGCCCCCGCCATGCACCGGGAGCGGGGCCTTTGGCAAGGCCGGGGCGAGGCATGGCGGGCAAGATTCGGGGTTGGCCAAGCGGCTCCGGTCCGCCAAGCTCCCGGCGTTCCGCGCCCCAATCCATGCCTTACCTCGTCACCATCGGTCTAGAAGTCCACTGCCAGGTCAAAACGCGCACGAAGATGTTCTGCGCCTGCGAGACGTCCTTCGGCGAGGAACCGAATACCCGTACCTGCCCGGTCTGCCTGGGCCTGCCGGGGGCGCTGCCGGTGCTGAACCGCCATGCGATCGAGAAGACGTTGCTGGCGGGACTGTTGCTGGATTGCGGCTCGCCGGAGATCTCGCGCTGGGACCGGAAGAGCTACTTCTACCCGGACATGCCGAAGAATTTCCAGACGACGCAGATGGATTTTCCGTTGTGCATCGGAGGTGAGGTGCCGCTCTACGACTTCTGCTACCCGACGGACATGCGGAAGAACATCCCCCGCCCCGGCCAGAAGGTGCGGCTGAACCGGATCCACCTGGAAGAGGACGTGGCGAAGTCCACCCACCTCGGCACTTCCTCGCTGATCGACTTCAACCGCGCGGGAACGCCGCTGATGGAGATCGTGAGCGAGCCGGACATCGAGTCGGCGGAGGAGGCGATGGCCTACATCCGCTCGCTGCAGATGATCCTGCAGCAAGGCGGGATCTCCGATGCGGACATGGAGAAGGGCCAGATGCGGGCGGATGTGAACATCTCGCTGCGGCGCACGAAGGATGATCCTCTGGGTGCGAAGATCGAGTTGAAGAACCTGAACTCGATTTCGGCGATCCGGCGGGCGATCCAGTTCGAGACGGAGCGTCAGGCCGAGGAACTGGATGCAGGCATTCCCCAGGTGCAATCGACCCGCCGCTGGGACGACGACCGTGGTGAATCCACCCTGATGCGGACGAAGGAGGATGCGCACGACTACCGCTACTTCCCCTGCCCCGACCTGCTGCCGGTGGTGACCGCGCCTCTGCTGGAGAAGGTGCGACCGCTGCTGGTGGAGCGTCCGCACGAGCGGGCAGCGCGATATGAGAAGGATTTCGGTGTGAGCGCTTACGACGGCTCGGTGCTGGCCGCGGATCTGCCGCTGGCCACCTACTTCGAGGAACTCGCCGCGACGCCGGGCCTGCCGGGCAAGAAGGCGGCGAACTTCCTGCTGAACACGCTGCTGGGCACGCTGAACGAGCGCTCGGTGGCGATCGCCGACTCACCGCTGGGGGCCGCGAAGATCGGGGCTCTGCTGACTTTGGTGGAAGGTGGCACCTTGGCACTAAGCCAGGCGAAGGAAGTGCTGGCGGTGCTTCTGGATGCACCGGAGAAGGATCCTGCGGCGGTGGCGAAGGAGCTCGGCTTCGAGCCAACCGATGCTGGTGAGCTGGAGGGCCTGTGCGATCAGGTCATCGCGGCGAATCCGGACAAGGTGGCCGAGATCAAGGCTGGCAACGAGAAGCTGCTGAACTGGCTGACAGGCCAAGTGATGAAGGCTTCCTCGACCAAGCCGAATCCGAAGCAGGTGACGGACATTCTAAAAGGAAAGATCTAAAGCCATGGCTGCGAAAGACACGAAGTTCAAGATTCCCGCGGAGGAGATCAAAGATCTGATTCCGCCGATGGGGGCCTGTCTCGCCACAGATCGCATCACCGTGGACGGAGCGAAGGTGGGATACATGTACCGCGAGGAAGCGGACGATGAGGGCGACTCCGGATGGCGTTTCTTTTCCGGTGACGAGACTCAGGAATACGCGGGAGACCCGTCGAACTGGGCGGCCTATGAGGTAAACACGATCTGCAACTACGATCCCGCGATCATCCCATATCTGGGCTCCGAGGCGGGCACGGCATTCGGTCGCATCGAGGGCACGGATTTGTTCGAAGGGGAAGAGCTCGAGGAGGGCTAAACCTTCGTCTAGGTTTAACACAGGAGATCATGAGCGAGCTCGACATCCAGCTTCCCGCGTTCGCCAACCATCCGCCGTCGCCGAAGATGACCTTCGAGCAGTACCAGCGCTGGATCTGCGAAGAGATCGTGCCGGATCTGGTCCGGAGCGGCGAGATGACGCGGGAGAGGCTCATCGAAGACTTTCTCCGGAACGAAGGCCGTCAGAAAGAAGAATGGCCCGACTTCGGTGAGGTCTCTCGCATCGGCAAGAAGTAGGAATAGCATTTGCCCATGCTGCACCACGGCGATTGCCTGCAAGTCCTGCCCACGCTGCCCGAGGCATCGGTGGATCTGGTGGTAACATCCCCGCCCTACAATCTGGGGATCAACTACCGGAGCTTCGACGATACCGCGGGCCGCGGGGAGTTTATCGAGTGGTGCAAGGCATGGGCGGCGGAGCTCAAACGGGTTCTGGTGGATGAGGGCTCTTTCTTCCTGAACGTCGGTGCCTCACCGGCAAACCCCTTGCTGCCACACCAGATCGTGCTGGCTTTCACGGAGGGGCCGGAACCGCTCTTCGTGCTGCAGAATACTTTTCACTGGATCAAGTCGATCACGGTGGAGACGCGGGGCGGCGAGCAGATCAGTGCGGGACATTTCAAACCGATCAACTCGAAGCGCTTCGTGAATGACTGTCACGAGTATGTGTTCCACCTGAGCAAGCGCGGCGATGTGCCGGTAGACCGCCGCGGGGCCGGGGTGCCCTATCAGGACAAGTCGAACATCGCCCGCTGGGGACATACCGGCGGAGTGGACCGGCGCTGCCGCGGGAATACCTGGTTCATCCCCTACGATACCATCCAATCGCGCGACAAGGAGCGGCCGCATCCGGCGAGCTTCCCGGTGGGACTGGTGGAGCAGTGCATCCGGATTCACGGGAAGGGTGAAGAGACCCGGCTCCTAGATCCTTTCCTGGGGATCGGGACCTCGGCGGTGGCGGCCCAGCGGATGGGAGTGAAGGAGTTCACGGGGATCGAGCTGGACGACTATTATCTTTCGGTGGCGAGGGAGAGGCTGGCTCCTCCCAAGGAAGAACAACCAGGACTGTTCTGATGCGGGAAGTGTGGCGGCTGGATAGCGCGTCCCTGTCTCAACCGATCCGCACAATTTCTCATTTGGATTTCGGCGGCTTCCGCTCTTACCCTGCCGCGTGCCAGAGCCGGAGCAGGTAGAAGTCGAGGAATACGTCAGGGTCGAATCCATCTTCGTCCGTCATCGGAATGCCCTGCTGCTGCGGGCGCAGTTCACGCCGATCTACACGGACTACTATTTGCATCTGATGCAGCACGGCATCCGCCACAGTGCGGATCTGGATCAGATGCTGAAAGACTTCATGGCCGGGCTGACGCTGCATGTGGTGGCGCGTCCCTGGGCGGAGACCATTGCGTGGACCGTGAACCTGCGGGCCCCGCGGGTAAATGTGTTCGTGACGGGAGGCTCGCTGCAGGAGTCAGTGACGGGACGTCTTTTCACCGAGGATGTCCGCGAGCCGGACCGGAACTTCTTCTATTCCCAAGTCATCGCGAAGCAGCTCCCGGAGCCCCGGCTCTCGACCTTGGAGGTCGATGACCGCGATCCGCTTCATTGGGTGGAGCAGTTCTACGCCCAGTCCGAGCAGCGGATGGCGCGGATGTTCCGGCACGATGACGAGGTCTTCTCGCTGATCGTGGCGCAGCCGGATTGCGACGAGGAGTGGCTGGCCGCGCTGGATGAAGAAGGTGCCGCGCGGATCCAAGAGACAGAGGAAACCAATCTGCTGGAGACGCGGCGCTTCCGATTCCACTGTGGATGTGATCTCGGGAAGATCCTGCCGGTGCTGGGCTCCTGGCGCGAGCGACCGGACGATCTTTTCGAGGATGCCGATGTCATCACGGTGCAATGCCCGCGCTGTGCGGCGAGGTACCGGGTGACGCGGGATATGATCTAACTGAGATGAACCCGGGATCGGTCGATCAGGATACGGTGTCGCCCATCGAGTGGGCTCATTCCGAGGATCTGGTGCGTTTGGAGATCGAGTTTGTTCCGGGGTTGGAATAACCATGAAGCCTGCAGCATTCCATCACCGGGATTTCAACAATCTGCAGGCTCTCGTCGCGGAGAAAGAGGCCGTGGGCTTGCGGGTCTCGCTTTGCATCCCTACACTCAACGAGGAAGGCACCATCGCTCGTATCGTATCCGTGCTGCGGAGCGAGCTGTTAGAGAAGCATTCCCTGTTGGACGAGATCGTGGTGATCGATTCGGGCTCGACGGACCGCACGCGGGTGCTGGCGGCGGATGCCGGGGCGGAAGTGATTCTCGCGGCGGACATTCTCCCCTTCCAAGGGCATCGGATGGGCAAAGGGGAAAACCTGTGGAAGGCTGTTCACCAATTGCGCGGCGATATCCTGTGCTTCGTGGACGGTGATATCGGAAACATTCATCCGCGCTTCGTCTACGGTACCGTGGGGCCGCTGATCCGGCATCCGGAGATCGGCTACGTGAAGGGATTCTACGAGCGTCCGCTGCTGGCGGCGGAAGGCGTGGATCCGCGCGGCGGCGGCCGGGTGACGGAGATTCTGGTGCGTCCTCTCTTGCAGCGCTTTTGCCCCGAGTTGGCAGGACTGCACCAGCCGCTGGCCGGGGAGTATGCGGCACGGCGCGAAATTCTGGAGACGATCCCCTTCCCCACCGGCTACGGGGTGGAGACGGCGCATCTGCTGGATGTCTGGCGGGCTCACGGGATCGGGGCGATCGCCCAGACGGATCTGGACGAGCGCATCCATCGGAACCGCTCGCTAGCCCAGCTCGGGAGGATGTCCTCGGAGATCCTGGAAGCATTCTTCTCGCGGGTGCCGGTGCCCTCCGCAGGTGCAGGCGAGCGGCTGCCGATGATTTCACTGCCGGACTATCTCCAGCGCTTCCCTGAAGCGGCCTCCCGCGCTAGGAAGAGAGCGTGAGCCTGCCTGAGATCCGCAAGCTGGTGCCCGAGGACTATGCGTCTGCACTCGCTCTGCTCTGCCATCTGAACCCGGGGATTTCCGAGGAGGTGCTGAAGCAGCGCTTCGAGACGATCCTCGCCGAACATGGGCACTATCATGCCTTCGGTGCCTTCCTAGACGGGAAGCTGGCCGCACTGGCCGGAGTCTGGATCGCGACGAAGGTCTGGTGCGGCAAGTATCTGGAGCTGGACAATCTGGTGGTGGATCCCGAGCTGCGCTCCAGCGGGCTGGGCAGCGCGCTGATCCGGCATCTGGAGGAATTGGCACGCGCGGAGGACTGCAATCTGGTGGTGCTGGACAGTTATACTTCGAATCATTCCTCGCACCGTCTCTATCACCGGCTAGGGTTTGAAATCCGGGGCTTCCATTTCGTCAAGCCGCTGGGGCCGCTCGACCGCTGAACTTTCTGCCATGATCCCGCCTTACTCCGTCGCCATCGTTCACTATCACCTCCACCGCGGCGGCGTAACCCGCGTGATCCATACCGCCTCCCGCTGCCTCACGGACGCCGGGGTGCCGCATGTGATCCTGAGCGGGGAACCGGACGAGAGCGGGGCCAAGCTGCCGGTGCAAGTGGTGGAGGGACTGCGCTACGGAACGGAGCCAGGCGGCATCACCGGGATCCAACTGGTGCAAGCGATGCGGGCGGCAGCCTCTTCCGTGCTCGGGCCGGGTCCGATCGTGTGGCACTTCCACAATCACTCGCTGGGTCGGAACCGGGCCATGGCGGAGGCGGTGGCGATCCTAGCCGAGGCCGGGGATGCGATGATCCTGCAGTTCCACGACTTCGCCGAGGACGGGCGCTCGCAGAACTATCCGGTGATCGCCGATGCGGACACGCTCTACCCGCATTCACCGCGGATCCGGCATGCCTTCATCAACTCCCGGGACCGGGCGAATCTGATTTCCGCGGGACTGCCTGCGGCACGAGCGGCGCTGCTGCCGAATGCGATCACGGCGCCTGCGGCGGTGAAGCCGCTGGAGGATGCGGCGGAGCAAGCGCTGGTGCTCTACCCGGTGCGCGGGATCCGGCGGAAGAATCTGGGCGAGCTCTTCCTGCTCGCTGCACTTTCACCGAAAGGCACCCGCTATGCCGTGACGCTAGGCCCGGACAATATCCGCTGGCAGGCAGTGCATGAAGAGTGGATGGCCTTCGCCAACGATACCGGGCTGCCGGTGATGCTGGATGTCGTCGGGCGTCTGTCGCCTGCGCCCAAGGCGCAACGGAGCTTCGCGGGCTGGCTGCGGCACTCGACTCATTGCATCACCACCTCGGTGGCGGAGGGATTCGGCCTCGGGTTTTTGGAACCTGTGGCCATGGGTAAGCCTCTGCTCGGACGGAATTTGCCCGCGGTGACGAACGACTTCGCCGAGGCAGGAATCGTGCCGGGAAGGCTCTACGACCGTCTGCTAGTTCCAGTGGGGTGGGTCGGGATGGAAACGCTGCGGCAGCGCTTGGTGCGCAGCCTGCGGTCAACGCTTGAGGCTTATGGCCAAGCGATGTCCAACGAGCATCTGGAGCGGTCCTTCGCGGCGATGCATCACAAGGGTTATCTCGATTTCGGCAACCTTCCCGAGGACCTGCAACGGCAGGTGATCCACCGGATCCTCGCGGGGGAAGACGCGGATGCAGTGCTGGTGGAATCCCGCGCGGAGACCCAGCCGCTGCGGACCTGGCTGCGCAGGACTCTCAAACAAACTAGCCCGACCGCGAAGCCGCAGGATCTGGCGGCGTATGCTCCCGACGCGTATGCAGGAAGATTGCAGCAGCTCTACAGCTCCGTGATGGATGTGAAGCCGGCGGCGCCGGAGTATGTGCCGAAGCACAAGGTGCTGAACCAATTCCTGAAGCCGGGCTCCTTCCACTTCCTGTGCACGTGAGCATCCGGGCGGTGCTATTCGACATCTACGGCACGCTGCTGAGATCGGATGCCGGTGAGATCCATCCGGACCCGGCCTTGCGGGCGGAGATCGCGAAGGCTCATGCGGCCTCGCCTCATCCCTTCCCCGAGGTGGATATCCGGGAGATCCATGCGGCGCTGAATCCCGGGAGAACGGGAGACGAGATCGAGAAGCTATCGATGGAGGCCGAACAGCGGAGCAATCCGGTGACAGCCATGGAGGGAGCAGCGGAGACTCTGGAGTCTCTAAAGGGGCGAGGGCTGGCCTTGGGGCTGATCTCGAATGCCCAGTTCTACACGGTGCCGGTGCTAGAAAAATGCATCGGGAAAGGTCTGTTAGACGCGGGAATCTCCCCTGCCCTCTGCTGCTTCTCCTATCTGGAGCGGAGGGCCAAGCCGGATGCCTATCTCTTCGAGGCGGTGCGTGAACGTTTGGCTCAGAACGGCATCGAGGCGAATCAGGTGCTGTATGTGGGGAACGATGTGCGCAACGACATCGAGCCGGCGCGAGCATGCGGCTTCCTCACGGCGCTATTCGCCGGAGACGAGAACTCCCTGCGTCTCCGCGGGAGGAGTCTGGATGGCAGCGGTGCCGACCATGTGATCCATGATCTGCGGGAGATCCTCAAGCTGGTGTAGCCCACGCAGGCAGCTCCGCCGTGAAGGTGGAGCGTGTGCCATGGAGCGGATGCAGGAAGGAGATCCTCCACGCATGCAGGCACATTGGCGGCGCATTGAGTGGCAAGGTCTGGGTGTCACCGCGGGATGCATGCGGCAGATAGACGGGGTCACCCTGGATGGGGAAGCCGGTGTGCCAGAGATGAATGCGGATCTGATTAGTGCGACCTGTTAGAGGCGTGACCTCCAGAAGGCTGCTGCCATCGGCATCGCGGCTGAGGACGCGGAATTGCGTGCGGGCCTCTTGTCCCTCCTCGTCGATCTCACGTGCGCCCAGACCGCAGGCTTGATCGGAGATGGGTGCATCGATGGTGAAGCGATCTTCCGGCGGATGACCGATCACGCGGGCGAGGTAGGTTTTCGCCACCTCGCCACGGCTGAACTGCGGTTGGAGCAACTTCGCGAAGTGGCGTGTGCGGGCACAAACGAGCACGCCGCCGGTATTCGCATCCAGACGATGGGCCGGACGCGGCTTCTCCGGGTGCCATGCTTCATGCAGGAAATGGGAAAGCGTGTTGCGGTTGAAGCGGCCGCTGGGATGCATCGGTAGCGGCGCGGGCTTGTGCAGCACGATGATGGCCTCATCCTCGTGCAGGACGCGGATATCGGCATTCACTTCAGGCTCGATGGTGCCGGGGAAGATGCGGATCCACTCCTCCCCTGCCCTCGCGGTTTGTTCGGGGCTTGCGGGATTGCCTTTCGGGTCGAGCACGAGACCGCTTGCCAGGATTCCCAACCAGGTCTCCTGAGAGGTTTGAGGGAACAAGGCTTCGAGGATCGCGAGGATCGAGGCTCCTTCCAAGTGCGCGGGCACACGGATGGGACGACGGTTCTCGTAAGGGACGCTGCCGGGCAATGGATTGGTCACGCGGGCGAGCGCTGCGCGACGGATCGCGATACGATCGTCCAAGCGCTGCTGATCCGAGCGATAGCAATGCGGGCAGGAGACATTCGCGAGGTAGCGCGGGTCCTCCTGCTCATGCTTGGCGAGAGGAGCTTGGCAGGCGAAGCAGACGGCGGAACCGGTTTCGCTGAGAGCCGGATCGACGCCGACGCGCTGATCGAAGACGAAGCATTCGCCATCGTAGTGATCCCCGCCGACTTCTTCGAAATACTTCAGGATGCCGCCTTCGAGTTGATACACTTCGCGGAAGCCTGCCTGCTCCATGAAGGGCGCGGCCTTCTCGCAACGGATGCCGCCGGTGCAGAAGGTGACCACGGGAGCATCCCGCATCTCCGCGGGGAGCTTGGCGACTGCATCCGGAAAATGCCGGAAGTGATCGATGCCGGCAGGGATGGCGTTCTTGAAGGTGCCGAGCTTCACCTCGTAGTCATTGCGCGTGTCGTAGAGGACGACGGGCTTTCCTTCATCGAGCCATTGCTTGAGCTGCTTCGCCTCGATGCGGGGTGAGGTGTAGGTGGCGGGATCGATGCCTTCGACCCCGAAGGCGATGATCTCTTTCTTCAGCCGCACCAGCATGCGGGAGAAGGGCTGCTCGTCGCTGAGGCTATACTTCGGAGCGAGGTCTTCCAAGCCGGGTAGCTCGCGCAGCCTGGTGACGAGTTCGCCGACGGGAGCTTCAGAGCCCGCGACGAAGAGATTGATGCCCTCCGGTGCGAGAAGGATGGTGCCCTTGAGATCGCGCGACTTGCAGAAGGACAGAAGCTCGGTGCGCAGTTCCTTCAGCCCTTCCATTCGGGCGAAGCGATAGGCGGCGATGTTCGTGACGGCGGGCACGCGGCGAGGATGGATGGAACGGGGAGACGGTGCAATGCCGGTAGCTACGCATCATTTGATGCCCGCGCCGCTGAGAAGGTAGGTGGCGAAGGAGCCGAGCCAGTGCTCGCCCTCGTAGTGGCCGGTCTCGACCATCGCCAGCCCGGCTGCAGCGTGCTTCTGCGCGGAATCTAACAGAATCTTACGGCGCGGATCGGAATCCGGGAGGACGGAGGCAATGCCGCGCATGGTCCAAGCACGATTCAGATTCAGGCCCGCGAGGTGGATGAGATGGCCATCGGTCGGATCGCTCACGGTGACGGGCGTGAAGAGATTGCCCGCCTCTCCCGCGGCAAGGTCGGGGAGGTAGTCGGTGAGCCACTTGGAAAACTCCTCCGCGGGAAGCACTCGACGCATGAGGTCGGCGGCATTGAGGCCGGGGGAGAAGAAGTCGTTTCCCGAGGGTTCGTAGGCGGCGGGGTAGTTGCGATCCTTACCGTAGAAAGCGCGGGACTTCGCGGTCACGAGTTGCTCCAGATCCGAGTCGCCGGTGGAGCGGGCGTAATCGAGCATCTGTCCAAGCGGGAAGGAAGACTCCGGATGGAAGCCGCAGCGGACGGGCCAATCGAGCTTCGGGAGATAACCCTTGGCCAAGCCGGTGATCTCCTTTTCGAGAACTTCATAGTGGGCAGTCCAGCGCTTCGCATCCGGATCATCCCAAGTGCGCAGCTCTTGGGCGAGGCGCAGTGCCCAGGCCCAGCCATACATGCGCTCGAAGCTGCGGTTCTCCTTGGTGCGGAAGTAGGCGGCCTCCCCTTCCAAGGCTTCTTTGGTAAAACGACCGTCGAGGACCTTGCGTGCCTCGGCGGCGAAAGGTGCCTGCGGGAAGAGCTTGAGAAGGCGGACGAGAGTCCAGTGGCCATGCACCGAGGAGTGCCAATCGAAATGGCCGTAGAAGACCGGGTGCATCTGGCGCGGGGTCTTCAGGTCGTCCGCGCCGGTGGTGACGTGTCCGGTCTTGTTCGGGAACTCGCGGTCGATCCCGGCGAGAGCCAGTTTGAAGAAGGCTGCGGCTTGCTGCTCGGTCATGGGCTTCTCCTGCCCGAGGGCGGCCGGGGCGGCAAGCACGGCGACGATGGCGGGAATCGTGAATCGCATCATGGCTGGCGGGAGAGAAGCTGGCACGGACGGGTGCTGCGAGCAGATAAGCTCAGGCGCGGATGGCTTGGCGCAGTTTGGCGGGAATGCTGCGAGGATTCGCGCGGCGTTCCTCGGGCCCGGCGACAATCACGTTCTCGCTGACGGTGGAATAGAGGCCGTCGCGCAGGCCTGCTTGGAAGGCTTTTTTCACCCGGCGGTCCTCGCCGGAATGGAAGGTCAGGATGGCGGCATGGCCTCCGGGCTTGAGGCAGGACGGAAGGACACGCAGGAAGGAATCGAGCGCGGTGAACTCCTCGTTCACGGCAATGCGGATGGCTTGGAAGGCGCGGCGGACGGTGAGGTCGAGGCGCTCCTCATCGAGCTTGGCGAGTTGCGGAAGCGAGCGGATGGCTTTGGCGAGATCAAGGGTGCCGGTGAGATGCTTTCCCGCCAAGGCGGCGGCGATCTCCTCGGCGCGGGGCTCATCGGCGTTCTCGCGCAGGGCCTCGGCGAGCACCGCGGGTTTCACCTTGGCAAGCCACTCCGAGGCCGGGACGCCGCGCTGCGGGTTCATGCGCATGTCGAGGGGGCCGTCGACCTTGAAGGTGAAGCCGCGCGAGGGATTGTCGAACTGCATGGAAGAGCAGCCGAGATCGCCGAAGACGAAGTCGGCGGCATCCCAGCCGACGCTATCGAGGGCCTTGCGGATGCCGGCGTAGTTCGAGCGAATCGCTTGGAAGGAATCGGGGGCGTAGCTCAGTTCCCGGAGCCGGGCCTCGGTTTTAGGTTGCTCGATCGGATCGACGTCCAGCCCGATCAGGTGGCCGCCGGGGCTGATCCGGGCGAGGATCTCGCGGGCGTGGCCGCCGTAGCCCAAGGTGGCATCGATGCCGTGCTGGCCGGGCTGGAGAGCGAGGGCTTCCAGGCACTCGGTCACCATGATCGGGACGTGCATGCCGGCCGGTGTTTTCCCGGAGGCGAGCACCTTGGCCACGGTTTCGCCATGGGCCCCGGGGGCGTGTTCCTTGTATTTGTCCTCGAAACGCCGGGGATTCTTTCCGGAGTAGCGTTTCCGCCGGGGAGGGCGCGGCGAGGTCGAATCTTCCATGCCCGAGGCTAGCGTCCGGAGGGGCCGCGCCAAGCTCCGGCTGCGGGCGCGAAATTTTCGAGCGATTCAGCGAACCAAAATGCTTGCCATCCCCGTCCCGCTCACGCAAAACCTCGGCCCCGCCGCAAGGCAACAAGGCGCGCTTAGCTCAGTGGTAGAGCACATCCTTCACACGGATGGGGTCGCAGGTTCGAACCCTGCAGCGCGCACCATCTCGAAACCGGTAGGTTGGTGAGATTTTTCTCCAGTAGATCCCGCGTGGGCTGGATATTTCGTAGTAACTAGACTCTTAGGCAGGCGCGGAATGCCCGGGCGCTGTAGTAGGATTGGGCACCGTTGTGATAAGTGAAGACTTGGCCGAAGCGGCGGTCGCAGAAGAGCGCGCCGCCGAGTTTGCGGATGTCCGGCGGGGTGAGGATCCAAGTCGAGGTTTTCAGGTCGAACTCGCCGAGCTTCTGGAGTTCCCGGTACTGCTCCTCGGTGAGGATCTCGACCCCCATGGCGGTGGCCATGTCGATGGCGGTGTTCGCGGGACGGTGTTCCTTCCGGGATTCAAGGCCCGCGCGATCGTAGCAGACGGAGACGCGACCCTTCGGGCTTTCGGGTGAACAATCGAAGAAGAGATACTCGCCGCTCTTCTTGTCATGCCCTACCACGTCCGGTTCGCCGGCGCTGTCCTCCATTTCGTTGAGCGACCAGAGCTTGGCAGGATGGGCTTCGAGCCGCGATTGCACGTCGGCCCATTTGATCCCCTTGTGGCGTTGCATGTTCTTCTCGAAGCGCGCTTCAAGCAACGCGAAGAGCTTCGCGCGCTGTTCCTGTGACAGGTCCTGCTTATTGCTGTTAGGCTTGCTCATGGGTTTGATCCGCTGGTGGTGACAAGATCGCGTGGTCCGGAAAGTTCCGGGATTCGACTCGAAAGCAACGCAGAGCCGTTGTCGGTAGCCAAGCTTGAAACCCCTGGAACGAACACACGCCGACAGGGCCCTGGAGATAATTACGTAAGGTCCCGAGGTAGTTTTCTCCAAGAACGGCCCGCATCCTGCCTTGTGCCGAAGCGATGGCCGATTCTTCGATTTTTGCCGAAACCCCGGGAAAGCTGACTTTCCCGGCTCCCGCGCTAAACCAAGGCCCCCTGCATCACGTGAAACCACGTTCCCAAGACGAAATGGATCGCAAGAAGGACAATCTCGAAGACTTCGTGCACGAGCTCACCCGCTGTCAGGGTGACTTGTTCTATTTCATTCGGGCACTGTGCGGAGATCCGCATGCGGCCGCGGACATCCGCCAGACCGTGAACATGATTCTCTGGCGCAAGCGCGAAAAGTTCCGCCCCGGCACCAGCTTCAAGAACTGGGCCTTCCGCATCGCCCAGCTCGAGGTGATGACCTTCCTGCGCCGCAAGAAGAAGGACCGCACCGTCTGCTTCGATGCGGACCTGATCGAGTGCTTCGCTTCCGAGATGCCATCCGTGATCGATGAGTATCCGGAGCGCCGAACGGCGCTGGCGGAGTGTTTGAAGAAGCTCACCCCGAAGGACGACGAATTGATCCGCCACCACTACTGGTCGGGCGGTTCGCTTGAAGTGCTAGCGCGAGCCACCGAGCGCAGCGTGGGCACCCTCAAGGCACGTCTGTTCCAACTCCGCGGCAACCTGCGCCGCTGCATCCGAGTCCAACTGTCTCCCCGCGAGTCCTGATCCCGATGGAAGAACACGAAGTCAACCGCCTCCTGAATCGCCTGATCGACGGCTCGATCAGCCGCGAGGACTTCACGCGGATCCAAGGGGTCATGCGGGTGAATCCCGAAGTGCGTGCCGAGTACTACGATCTGGTCGGCTTGGACCTCATGCTCTTCGACCGCTATGAAGTGCCGACCCACATCTCGGTGCAGGCCAAGACGATGGACGACCACTGGATGGTACGTCAGTCCAAGCGCAGAACGGTCAACGGTATCGTCTGGGCGGCGGCTGCCTGCGTACTGCTCAGCGCGGGCGGTTTCTTCTATTTTCGCAACACCCAGCCGGCAGCTTCTCTAACAGCATCGGTGGATTGCAGCTACTCTATCGACGGAACCCCGCGCTCGATCACCACGCTGAAGAAGGATGAGATCCTGAGCGTGGAGAACGGCGTGATGTCGATGTCGATCGGCAATCACGTGGAAGCCTGCGTGGAGGGTCCGGCCAAGGTCCGCCTCATTGCTCACGAGGGCAAGATGGAGATCCTTCAGGGCAGCGTCTTCCTGCAGATCCTGCCGGGCGGCAAAGGATTCGAGGTCCACACTCCCGGTGGCATCATCCGCGATATCGGGACCAAGTTCGGCGTGCACGTGGCTAGCAACGGTAGCGTGGAAACGCATGTGACCGCAGGCACCGTGGAGATCGATCGCGACAACGGGGAGCAGCCGCGCCAGATCCGTGCGGGCGAATCCGCGGTGTGGACACGCACGGGCACGATCCGCGGTGGGCGTCATGCCACCGACCGCTTCGTCCAAGCCTTGCCTTGGGAGGATGCGGTGTTTGCGGACGATTTCGATGACCGCGACGGCACCTTGCTCGACAAGAAGACTCCGGATACCGGGCTGCCATGGGTGGCGGAAGCGGAGATGAATCCGACCACCGTGGTGAACGGCAAGCTGGATACCTCCACCGGTTGGCGCACGCTCAAGGCTCCCTTCCGCGATGACCAGCAATCGAACCGCCGGAAGGTCTACGTGGTCAACTTCGCCACCCGGGTACCGGCCAACATCTGGGACAAGGCTGGCTACCTCGATGCTGCCGAACGGATCACCTTCCAACGCAAAGGCGCGGATGGTCTCCTGTTCAGCCTCGTGGCCCGTGCGTCCCGCAATCACCACTGGCAGATCAAGAGCGAAGCCGATGCGGTGCACTCCCGTGGCACGCGCACCTCGGCCCTCCAACCGCACGACCTGACCGTGACCTACGATAGTGGAACCGGCGAAGTGCGTTTCTACGAGGGAAGTAGTACTGAAGGCACCCTGCTCGACCGTCTAACAGTCGAAGCCGGGGCGGTGCTTGATTCCGTCGTCATCTCCAACGACGAGGGCGGTGATGTAGCCCTCGAAGATCTCACCGTGCGTATCCTTACTTACCCGCAGAATGGTGAACGCCAGAAAAGCAGGTGATAAGGATGGAAACTGCGTTTTGAAACCAACCCAATCTTCTCCCCCCAGAGATTAACCGCGAATCTATCGAGCATATTCATGAATATCGCTCGGAAAATGAGTTTAAGAACACCTTAAAAGGCAAAGAAGCAATAACCCCGGGCCCCAAGACCGGCGTGATTACGGAGCAGATACAAAGCAGCTCGCCATGAAAGCATCCGGACCCACCCGATTTCATCATCATCGACCGACATGGAAGACCCTGCCCCGGGGTCGCGATGGATTTGCCCTCGTCGTCACGCTGACGATGATGGTTCTTCTTTCCGTTCTAGCGATCGGTCTCCTGTCTCTTGCGAACATCTCGCTGCGCGGTTCCAGCGCGGGAGACGCCAAGCGTGCGGCTCAAGCGAATGCACGAGTCGCCTTGGCCATGGCGATCGGCCAATTGCAGAACGAGCTCGGCGACGACCGGCGGGTCACCGCCGATGGTGCAATCCTCGGCACGGGGGCGAGCCAGCAGCAACTGGTAGGAGTCTGGGACTCAATGGCGGGCACCCAAACCACGCTGCCCACCGCTGCTGCGCCGGATTATGATAGCTGGAAGCGGAACAAGTTCCGCACTTGGCTGGCTTCCAGCCCGAATCCGGAGGATCTCCGTACCCGCGATTACGCTCAGAGCCCCGTGGGCGATGAATCCGTAAGGCTCTTCGCCGAGAAGTCGGATGGCTTCGAGATGCGGGCGCTGACGATCCCGGTGGCGGAAGAGAACGGCATGGCCGGCAACATGGCCTGGGCGGTCACACAGGAAGCGACCAAGGCCAAGATCAACGTGGGGAGCGATCTGGCCCGCGCGAAATATAACGATGCCATCCATGCTCCGAACGGCCCGTCGCTGGGACTCTCGGATCTGGCAAAGCAGCCGAAGGAAGGCTGGGATAAGCGTTCGGGGCGAGTTCTCGGGATGAACCAGGCGATTCTCGACGAGGAATACGGCTTGGACAAGGAAAGCGCGGCAGCGTTCCGCCGCGAGCACGGCGCTCATGCCCGTGGGGTCCTCTCGGATGTGGTGAAAGGTGGCTTGAAGACCGACCTCTCGCTCGGGTTCAACCTCGGCGACGGGGAATTCAGCCAGTCCCGCTGGGGCCAGGTGAACAATCCTTTCAGCGGCGGCACTGCCCCCCGCGGTGAAGTCCCGCTCTACGAGCCCTTGAATGGTGGCACGCCGGTGACCGTATCGATGAACTACGGGACGGTTCGCTACGATCACATCTTCGAGACCGGAGCGTCACCGACCTTCAACTCGCTGCGCTCGCACTACAACCTCTTCCAGCACCTCTACAGTTCCGCCAGCGGCACCTCCGCGTTCTATCGCCCGCAAGCCAGCACCTATTGGCCGGATGCGACGCGCGGAAGCGAGACCTCCGTGTCTCCGGTCCTGGACCGTGTTCTTTTCTTCGTGTGCCTCTACGCCGATAGCGCGGGAGTCCCGAACGTGGTGTTCACCCCTGTAATCACCCTGTGGAATCCGTATAACGTGAGCATCGAATCCGAAGGCTTCGTGGTCTTCCCGTGGATGGACATCCCGATGTTCGGCAACTTCAACATCACCGGCACCAACTACAGCACCATCATGTCCTGGCACATGGGCATGGACAGCGCAGGCAAGGGTGAAGGCCGCCAGAAGGAGCCTTACTTCTACTGCAAGCTCACCGGTAGCGGCACGAACAATACCAGCACTCCGATCCGGATCGGTCCCGGGGAAGTCCGCGTGTTCATTCCTGCGACGAAGGACGTGATCCGCTACGAACGTCAGCAGCCGGAAGCGAGCCGCACTTCGATCTTCATGCGCCCTGCCGCCTCTGCGGCCGACATCGACATCGGCGGCGGAATCGGTGTGCCCCTGAACTCTTCCATCGGGACCCCGATCACGAAGACGATCACGAATACCGACACCATGTCCGCGAAGCTCGATTTCGACTTCGCCCGCTACCATTACTTCGTGCGGATGGAGGACTCCGGCCGATTGAAGGGCCTGACCCGTGGCAAGACGGTCTCGGAGGTTCAGATCTATAACGGCAAGATGAGCAGCCAGAGCGTCCAGACCCCTACCCTGACGGGCTCCGCGCTGAAGCAAAAGCCGCGTCCGGTGGCTATTCTGGAAACCTTCCACCGCACGGCCGGCGAGTCCGGGCAGATGGCGGACCTCGTCTACACGGTGAACCCGCGGCAACGCTACGTGAACGCGATGATCTCCGGTTCCACCACCTTCGTAGCCGGTCCTCACTACGAGTCCAGCATGCACAAGGTGACGGACTTCATCAGCGAAGCCTTCCAAGTCACCGGTGACGGCCAGCGCTCCTACTATGGCATGAGCAATGCCGCCGGCAGCGGCCGCGACTACCTGCCCTTCTTCGAGATTCCGAAGGAACCGATGATGTCGCTCGGTGCATTCCAGCACGCCGACCTTTCCGATTCGGCCTATTCGCCGGGTTCCCAGTTCGGCAATGCCTGGGCCTCCGGCTTCGTTTCCCGGACCACGGCAGCACGCACGCTCAAGACGGCGACGACCGCCGGTGCCGAGAAGATCTCGCCAAACGGTCTCGGTCTCTACGACCACTCCTACCTGATGAATGCGGCGGTGTGGGATGGTTATTACTTCTCCTCCATCGCTCCTCGCACGACACCGGGAAGCTCCGGCGGATCACCATCCGTCTATAGCAACAAGGTGGCCCGCACGACTCAAGAGACCTCGGATGTCATCAAGAACTGGGTCCAATCTCCGGAAGCAAATCCACTCCGCAACACGCGCCACATCCTCCACCGCGGCGGAATGACGAACGAACAGGTTATCGAGCGCTTGGACTCCTCCGCGGGCTGCCGCTGGGCCCCGGCGCACATGCTGGTGGACGGCGTCTTCAACGTGAACTCCGTGAACGAGTCCGCATGGCGCGCGATGCTGGCGAGCCTGCGCGGCAGCAAGCTGGACGTGACCGGCAAGGGAACCCATGACTCCGGCAATTCGACCCCGGTGCCGCGCCTGCGCGACCCATCCGGCAGCCCCGGGGATCTCTGGAACGGCTTCCGCGAGCTCTCCGACGACCAGATCCGCGTGCTGGCCCGCGAGATCGTGCAGGAAGTCCGCGACCGCGGCCCCTTCCAATCGATGGGTGAATTCGTCAATCGCCGTCTCGCATCGAGCAATCTGGGCCTGAAGGGTGCGCTGCAAGCCGCGATCGATCGCGCCAACCTGAACCAGCAGGCCACCGTCGAGCGTTTCAACAACACCGGCTATCCCTTCCGCAGCAATCTGCCCGAGCCCTTCACCGGCACCGGCACCCCGGGCTGGCTGACGCAGGCCGACCTGCTTACCGCGCTCGGTCCTTTCATCACGGTTCGCTCGGACACCTTCACCGTCCGTGCCTATGGTGAAGCAAAGGATGGCGAGGGCAAGGTGCTGGCCCGCGCTTGGTGCGAGGCGGTGGTGCAGCGCGTCCCCGATCTCCTCGACCCCGATTCCAACGACAACGCCACCGAGCTGCCGCTCGACCTGAACCCGATCAACGCCCGTTTCGGCCGCCGTTTCGAGATCATCTCCTACCGCGACCTTGCCGACGACGAACTCGCCGTCTGACCTTCCGATATCCGCCAAGTCATGAAGCAACTTCTCCGCTGTCTCGTTCCCGCCCTGATCGCCCTCACCTCCTTGGCCGAGGCCATCGAGGTGCGCTTCCTCGCTTGGGATGACGCCATCGCCGCCCGCCAAGTCGCCGTGATGGGCGGCTCGGATGAGAAGCCGATCAAGGGTCTCCATCCTCTCCAACGGACCAGTCCGATGGGGGTGACCATCACCGAAGGCAATCTGGTGCTACGCGCACTCGACAAGAAGGACGCCCAAGGCAAGGCCGTGGATGTCCCCGTGAAAGTCGGCGAAGCGATGACCCAGCCGCTGGTGCTGATCCTGCCCGATCCCAAGGCTCCCAGCGGGCTGCGCGGTTTCGCGATCGAGGACAATAGCACCTCTTTCCCGTGGGGCACTTTCCGGATGCTCAACGCGACCGGCAAGCCCTTGAACGTCGTGCTCGGCACGATGCAGAAGCAACTGCCCCCCTCGTGGCAACCGGTGGACCTGCGCCCCGGTGGAGACAAGGCCCTGCCGGTGTCCCTCGCCGCATCCGATGCCCCCAAAAAGCCGCTCTACACGGGTGTGTGGAAACCGGAGGACGGCGTCCGCCGCCTAGTCTTCGTGCTTCCCGGCACCGATGTCCGCATGGGCCCGATCGCGCTGAAGGTGATCCCGGAAGATCGCGAGGCCCTCGCGGCTACGGGGAACCCTTGAGCGGATTTCACCGAACGATCCAGACCCCTTCCCGGCTTGTCGTTGGACAATCACCCGGAAGGGGTCAATCGTGTCGGCATCGATGGAAAGCCAAGCCAGCTCCCCTCCCCGCCCGGTCATCTATCAACTGCTGCCCAGGCTTTTCGGCAACACCGTCGAAACGCGGCAGGTCAACGGACCGATCGAGGTCAACGGCTGCGGTAAATTCAGCGATATCTCCGAGGCGGCATTGATCTCACTCCGGGAGATGGGTTTCACCCACCTGTGGCTGACCGGCGTGCTGGAACAGGCGAGCGGCACATCTTGGCCGGGGCGGCCAGCGGATACTCCCGATGTCCTGAAAGGGATCGCCGGGAGTCCTTATGCGATCAAGGACTACTTCGACGTATGTCCGGACTATGCGGAGGACCCGGAGAAGCGGCTGGCGGAGTTCCAAGCCCTGGTGGACCGCTGCCATGCGCAGTACCTGAAAGTGATCATCGATTTCGTGCCCAATCATGTCGCGCGATCCTATCACTCCGACGTGAAGCCCGAACTCTCCTTCGGGAGCGGCGACAACACGGACGTTTTCTTCCAACGGGATAACCACTTCTACTATCTGCGCCGTAGTGATCCCGGAGGCGGGGCTCCCTTGAAGTTGCCGACCGCCGAGACGGCAGGCTGCAGCGGCCTCTTTGAAGCGGAAGCCGAGTTCGGACGGGTGACGGGCAACAATTCGGTTTCATGGTCGCCGTCGATCCACGATTGGTACGAGACCGTGAAGCTGAACTACGGCCATGACTTCACCTCGGGGCGTGACACCACGCACCTGCCTGCGAGCGATTCTTCGCCGGAAGATGTTCCGCGGACCTGGCGGACCATGGATGCGATCCTGGCCTATTGGCAGCATCACGGTGTGGACGGCTTCCGAGTGGACATGGCACACATGATCCCAATGGAATTCTGGCGCTGGGTGATCCGCCGGGCGCGGGCGCGGAACTCATCGGTGTTCTTCTCCGCCGAGGCCTATGACAACGATCCGGCGAAGCTGAGCGAAGAGCACGTGATGGATGTGCTGCTTGGAACGGGATTCGACGCCGTCTATGACGACCCGATCTACGATGTGCTGGAGGGAATCTACGATTCGGGCAAATGGGCGAATGATATCGACACGCTCACCTTCACGGGCAGCCGCTTTCATCATTCGCTGCGCTATGCGGAGAACCATGATGAAGTGCGTCTCGCCAGTCCCAAGGAATGGGGCGGCTGGGGAATGCGGGTAGGACGTCCGGTGAGTGCCGTGCTCTTCGGGATGGGACGCGGGCCGATCATGCTCTATTCGGGGCAAGAAGTGGGCGAACCTGCTGCCGGTGAAGAGGGCTTCGGCGGAGACGATGCCCGGACGACGATCTTCGATTACTGGTCGATGCCGGAGTTCACGAAATGGGTGAATGGCGGCAGATACGACGGTGGCCGGCTCAGTGAAGAGCAGATGGATCTGCGCGAGTGGTATGGACGGCTACTGCGCCTGATGCACGAGCCGGCCTTCGAGAGGGGCGACTTCTACGGCCTGAACCACGCCAACAAGGAGAACCCCGGCTACGGCCGTGTGGGCGACGAAACGGCTAGCGGCCACTGGCTCTATGCCTATCTCCGCCGCGATGCCGAATCCGGACAGGCCTTTCTCGTGATCGCGAACTTCAGTGGAAGTGAGAGCCTATCCGGTGTCCGGCTCCAGATTCCTTGGAATGCCTTGGAGTGGTTGCAAGCGGGCCCGTGCCTTGTATGCATGAACCGTCTTGATCCCGGATGGTCGCAGGAAGTCGAAGCAGCCTCCCTGCCTACGGATGGGCTGCCGCTTCCAACGCTTGAGCCGCTGAGCGCGATGTTGATCGAGATCCGCGCTCCAGAGGCTATTGCTTGAGGATCACCAAGAGGGGCCGGTGATCGCTGGCGCCTGCGGTTTCCTCACCATCGAGGATCTTGGAGTGATCACGGTCCACCAAATCCCGGAGGATGGGCGAGACCATCACGTAATCGATGCGTGAGTAGACATCCTGATAGTCCCAATGGTGGGTCCAGAACTGACCCCGGGAATCCTTGAGCGGGATCGTGGTAAGGGCCGCAGCGCTACGGGCGGGGCCTTGGGCCGTGCGGATCGTGGGGCTATTGCGGGTGTCGTTGAAATCGCCGTAGACTACCAGGCGGGCCTCTGGATCATCGCGGAGGATCGCATCGACCTCGCGGCGTAGCAGATGGGCCTCGCTGCGCCGCATTTCTTCCTGATCGCCCTCGTCGACCTCGCGCTTGGATTTGAGGTGCACGCCGAGGAAGCGGAACGCGCCCACGGGGGTGTTGATGGTGGCATCGAGGATGCCCCGCTGCATCTTGAATTCCTCGCCTTGAATGCGGTAAGCGAGGTTATCGCGTGCGGCGGTCTTGCCGATGGGAAACTTCGAAAGAATGACGAGGCTGCGGGTGTCATCCGCGCCGCGATTCAGGTGGGAGTGTGGCAAGGGCATGCCTGCATCCGCGAGATGCTTCTGGAGATCCTTCACGTCGTCCTCGTTGCCGATCTCGGAGATGCCGAGGATGTCCGGCTTGGCAGAGAGAAGCGCTTTGACGACGGCTTGGCGCTCCTTCTCAGGCTTGGGCGATGCGATGCGCTTGCCATTTGCGTAGCGCTCCATCGTGAGCCAGTTCTCGACATTGTAGGCGACGAAGCGGACCGAACCGGGATCCGTGGCCGCGGCGGCAGGCGCTGGAGCAGGTGGTGCCGGTGCCTTTGTCGGGGCGGCGGCTGGTGGCGCGGGAGGTGCCTCCTTAACCGCGGGGGCTTCCTGCTTGTGGCCGGACCAATCCTCGGTCTGCTGCTTGTCGCGGCAGGCAGGAAGCGCGAGGCACAAGAAAAACGCCCCGAGTAAACCCGGGGCGCGATGGAACAAAGCTGTCGCTTTCTTCATGTTCAGGCCTTCTCGACCGGTTCCTTGCCCGCAGCTTCACGGATGCGGATCTCGTCGTCGGCCTTGGCCTTCGCTTCGTCACGGCGACGGACATCGTCTTCCGAGCGGGTAATCTCGCGCTCGAAGTCGTCACGGGCCTTCTTGAATTCTCCCATGCTCTTGCCGACCCCGCGGGCCAGTTCGGGCAGCTTTTTCGCACCGAAGAGCAGCAGCACGATGAGGAAGATGATGATCATCTCCTGACCGCCGAGGCCGCCGATGAAACCGAGCAAAGTGTTCATATACGTAAGGATAGGGCGGCGGAGGCTGCCTTGCAATGGGAATAACGAGCCCAAACGGGAGCATCTTTCGTCCGGCAGGTGAGCGCTGCCGATCGGCGTGCTCGTTCCGCGATTCGCGAATTAGCGGAGAAATGCGGTCACGGGCTTTGCGGGGAATCCGTTCTTGGCAGTTCCCAAGGCCGTGGAAGCTGGCTATGCGCGGGGCGTGCGTTTGCCTGTCCACGAAATCGAAGGAGATCTGAAAGCCGCGGTAGCCGGCGGAAACCGGGACCGAGTGCTCCTGAAGGCCCCTACCGGCTCCGGTAAATCGACGGCCGTGCCGGGGATGCTCATGGACGCAGGGATCGAGGGGCGGATTCTCGTGATCGAGCCCCGGCGAATGGCGGCGCGCCTGCTGGCAGGCTGGGTGGCGAAGCTGCGAGGCAGCAGCTTGGGTGGTGAAGTGGGCTACGCGGTGCGTTTCGACACCAAATACGGTCGGGATACCCGGCTGATCTATCTCACGGATGGCGTATTCCAGCGCTGGATGCAGGAGGATCCGACGCTGGCAGGCGTCGGGGCGGTGGTTTTCGACGAATTCCACGAGCGACGTCTGGCCGTGGACGTGGCGCTGGGGCGTTGCTTGGATCTGCAAGAACAGGCCAGGCCGGACCTGCGGGTGCTCGTCATGTCCGCCACGCTCGAAACGCGGGGTCTGGCGGATTTCCTGGCTCCGGCGAAAATGCTGGAAGCCGGGGGGCGGACTTTCCCGATCGAAGTGGCCTATCGTCCGGATCGTCCGAAGGTCAACGACCGCCGGGGCGGTCCGCCGCAGGAAACGCCGGTGTGGGAGAAGATTGCGACCGTCTGCAAGGAGGCCTTGGCCCTGCCGGATGCCGGTGACCTGCTGTGCTTCCTGCCCGGAATGCATGAGATCCGGAAGACGGTGGAGACGCTGGAGAACTCGTCTTTTACCCGGAACCACGACATCTTCCCGCTCCATGGCGGGCTGCCTCCAGCGGCTCAAGAGGCGGCAGTTTCCCCCGGGAAGCGACCCAAGATCATTGTTTCGACCAACGTGGCGGAAACCTCGCTGACCATCGAGGGGGTGCGGACGGTGATTGATGCGGGTCTGGCTCGTGAGGCGAGCTTCGACCCTCGCCGCGGGATCGATACCCTGTTGATCCGCAAGATCTCCCGGGCCTCCGCGGAGCAGCGGGCGGGTCGCGCCGGCCGAACCGGGCCGGGACGGGCGTTCCGGCTCTGGAGCGAGGGCGAGCATGCCCGGCGCGAGGCCTTCGATGCGCCGGAGGTGCGGCGGGTGGATCTGGCGGAAGTGGTTCTACTTCTGAAGGCGGCGGGGGTCGGCGAGGTGCGGGACTTCCGCTGGTTGGATGCCCCTTTGGAAGACAGCCTCCGACGGGCGGAATCGCTGCTGCACGATCTCGGGGCACTGGATGCGGAGGGCGCGCTGACGGAGGAAGGGCGGGCGATGGCTGCCCTGCCCTTGGAACCGCGTTACTCGCGGCTGATGCTGGCAGGGGTCGAGCAGGGTTGCGTGGCCGAGATGGCTTTCATTGCCGCCGCGGTGCAGGGAGAAGGAATCTTCACTTCAAAGCGCGGAGGAATCGGGCGGAAGGACTTCGTGTTCCCCGGGGACGGAAGCGATTTTGAGGCGGAGTGGCGGGCATTCGACTCGGCGGCCGGAATGGACTTTGATCCGCGGCGATGTGCGCCGCTGGGGATTCATGGCCGCGGGGCGCGTGAGGTGGCTCAGGGATTCGATCGCTTGCAGCGTCTGGCACTTCAGCGCGGGTGGCCATGGGAAGGCGTGGACTTCGCGAAGCGCCGCGAGGCTGTGGGGCGTGCGATGCTGGCATCCTTCAGCGATCGCCTGGCGGTGCGCTTCGGGGAGGCTACTCTCGCCTGCCGTGTGGTCGGCAAGCGTCGCGGCAAGTTGGATGACGAGAGTGCAGCCAAGCAGGCGGTGGCCTTCGTGGCCGCGGAGATCACGGAGGTGGAGGGGCGCGAGGTGATTGTGCAATTGCGGCGGGCTACCGCGGTGGATCCGGAGTGGCTGAAGGAGCTGTTTCCCGAGGATTTCGGTTTCACCGACGGCGCGAGCTACGATGAGCCCCGTAGAAGAGTGGTGGCACGCAAGGAGACGAAGTTCCGGGATCTGGTGCTTGAGTCCAAGGAGAGCGACCACGGAGTGAATCTGGACGCCGCGGCGGAGATCTTGGCGGCCAAGGTATTGTCGGGTGAACTGATCTTGAAGAACTGGGATGCTGCGGTGGACCAGTGGTGCGCGCGTCTCGACGGTTTGGGTAAATGGATGCCGGAGCTCGATCTGCCCGGGTGGTCGGAAGAGGACCGCGCGGCGGCCGTGGCCCAGATCTGTCATGGGGCCGTGTCCTACAAGGACATCAAGGAGCGCCAAGTCTGGCCGGTGCTGAAGGAGTGGCTGAGCGGGGCACAACGCGCGGCTCTCGATTCCTATGCGCCGGAGCGGATCGCGCTGCCCAACGGACAGAATCCGAAAATTACCTACGAGATGGGCAAGGATCCGTGGATCGCCTTGCGAGTGCGGGATCTCTTCGGGGTTTGGCAGACGCCGACGATCGCGAGCGGGCGGGTTCCCCTGCTGGTTCACATCTTGGCACCGAGCATGCGGCCGTGGCAGATGACGAAGGATCTGGGAAGCTTTTGGGCAAACGGCTATACCCAGATGAAGAAGGATCTGGCAGGGCGCTATCCGAAGCAGCCTTGGCCGGATGATCCGAAGGCATGGCTTGCCGCGGGCGGCGGGAAACGCTGAGTTAGCAGGGTCGTGTGGAAGCTTCTCATTCTGCTCTCTCTCATCCCTCTCGCCGGGGCTTGGGCCGGGAGGCATTGGTTCTGGAGCCGCGTCCGTTTCGAGGGGATGCGCCGGAATTGCGAGACGACGGTAAAGGACTTGCGGGTGCGAATGGGCCTGCCCGGCGGTCGTGGTGGGAATGAGACGCATGCCGCGGCTTTAGGGAACGCCGTGCGGGAGTGCGGCCTGGCGCTTCTCGAACGTGACGGTGACCGGCTGGCCAAGGCGCGCGTGAAAGGAGCTTTTCTAACAAGGGCTCTGCCTGCTCTGGTCGGGGTGGTGGCGGTTTTCGCGATCTTTTCGAAACGAGTCCCGGCCGGATGGGCTGTCGCGGGAGCGATCGGAGTCGTGGCGATGTGGACCCTGCTGCGTCTCACCGGAATGGCGATCGAATGGCGTGCCGTGGCTCGTGGTACGGAAGAGCTCCGAGCTACCCGGGCGCTGAAGCGTCTTTCGGATGAGGAAGAGGTGATCCGCTGCGCGAAGGCGAGCGTGTGGAGCACCGTCTGGCCCTTTTAAGCTTCGGCTTCTTCAGGCGGGAGCGTGTTTCGACGGCAACGCCACCACATCAGCAGGAGGCTCGCGATCGAGAGTCCGATGAGGCCCCAGTCTCCGATCATGGAGTAGAGGGTCCGCGAAGGATGCTTCGGGATATCGATATCCACGATCAGGGATCCTCGAGTGAAGGTGCTGCCATTCGCGTCGCGGAGTTCCTGTGGTTTCTTGGTCTGGGGATGCAGGGTGATCCCGGTAGTCGATACGGCGGCGCTAACTCCCGTATTCGAGGCGCGGACCAGCGGGCGGCGCAATTCGATGGCGCGAAAACGGGCGTTAGCGAAATGCTGCGCGGCTCCCTCGCTCTCCTTGAACCAGCCATCGTTCGTGATGTTCACGATGACCTGTGGAGCGTCCCGAGTGAACTTCCGGACGAGACGGCCCACGCTGTCTTCAAAGCAGACGGTCGGAATGATCTGCACCTCTTGCCCCCTCACCTGCGCCTTCATCGGCTCCAGGCTCTCACCCACCGAGAAGCCGCCGCCGAAGCGGGTGCCGGTCTGCTGTTCGTAGATCTTGGCGAGGAAGGGCAGCTTGTCGACGAAGGGGATGTATTCGCCGAAGATCACGAGGTGATGCTTGCGGAAGGTCTCGAGACTGCCATCCGGAGGCATGACCGTCATGGTGTTCCATGCCCGGGTATTCTCCTTCACCCAATACTCCTCGCCGTGCATCTCACCTTCGAGTTCGTTGAGGCCGAGGATCAGGGTGAAGTTCCCGGCCTCGCGGACGCGATCGATAGAGATGAGGTTGTCGGAGGGCATGGCCCAAGTGCCATCGTCCATCCGGAGGATGCGGCCTGTTAGAGAAGTCTCGGGCCAGATCACCCAGTCGGGGCGGGATTTCTTGAGAGCCGCGATGGTGTCTTCCTCGTAGCCCAGGTGGATATCGAGGGCCTCCCATTCGACCTTGCCTGCCTCCTGAGGGATGTTGAGTTGAACCAGCAGGGCTTTCAGTCGGATCGATTCGGCCTGATTGGCCGTCCTGATCCGCCAGATGCCGTAGCCGTAGCAAGAGATCATCAGGACCGTGGTGCAGGCAAGCGCGACCCGGCGGCGACGCTCGGCGGAATGATATTGGGAGACGCGGCGGACGCAGATCTGAATCAGGACGGCCTGAACGAAGATCGGCAGGATCGAGAGACTGGTAGCCCCTAACAGATCTGCAGCTTGCGAGAACACCGGGGTCTCATGGAAGGCCACACCCAAGGGATTCCAGCCGAAGCCGGTGAAGAGCCAGCCACGCAGCCACTCCAGGCCCGCCCAGGTGGCTCCGCAGACGAAAGCATGAAGCGGCGCATGGAAGAGCCCCTCCTCCCCTGCCTCCTTCCGCCAAGGATTGCCCAAGGTGGAGGCGAAGACCGCCCATGCCGCGGGGAACAGGGAGAGGTAAAGCGAAAGGGCGATCCAGCCCGCATCGCTTACAGTTCGGAGCCAGACGAGATTGAGGAGGAAGAAGCCAAGGCCGGTCAGATAGCCGAGACCGAAGGCCTTCCGCTTGCGCTTCTCCTCCCCGAGGCTCCACAGTGCCAGCAGCAGCGGCACCATCACCAGCCAGACCAGCTTGCTGATCGAGTGCGGCGGGAAAAGCAGGGCCATCCCCGTGCCGCTCAGAATGGCGGCAAGGGGACGGAGAACGGGAAGAAGACGTCTCATGAAAAGCGGCGGAACCTGCCCCGGGGATGATGCGGGTTAAGCGAGACGCGCCTTGGCATCAGCCTCGATCCAAGCCCAGAGGCCATCGAGCGAGGCCGCAACCTTCGAGCGGGAGCCGGCGAGGTCGTCAGAGGGCACCGACTTGCCGTAGAGGTAGAACTTGATCTTCGGCTCGGTGCCGGAGGGGCGGACCGCGAAGGCGCGGCCGTCTTCCAGATCGACGAAGAGCATTTTCTCCTTCGGCAGCGGATCGCCCTCGGCATCGAAAAGATCCTGGGTTGCGAAATCGCGGACGCTGGAGACCTTCGAGCCATCGACTTCCTCCGGCGGGTTGAGCGAGTAGGTTCCGGCGAGTGCTTGGATCTTCGCGGCACCATCCGCACCTTCCATCGTGAGCGACTTGCCGCGCTCCTCGTAGTAGCCGAACTCGCGGAAGATGTCGTCCAGCAGCGTGGCGAGGGATTTGCCGACCGACTTCGCGTAGGCGGCGACCTCCGCGAACATCACGGCGGCGCCATTGCCATCCTTATCGCGAACAAAGTCGCAGCCGAGGTAGCCGTAGCTCTCCTCGCCACCGAAGAGGAAGAAGCGGGAGTATTCGAGGCGCAGGGCACGGGTCGTGGCCTCATCGAGCGAGCGGTAGTCGGAGCCCTTCTTGTCGGCCGGGATCGCGTCCTCATACTTGCGGAGCTTCTCGGCGATGTATTTGAAACCGGTCAGGGTATTCACCACTCCGATGCCGTATTTATCTGCGATGGCGCTTTGAAGCTCAGTGGTGACGTAGGTTTTGACGAACAGCGCGCGGGCACGGGTAGTGTCGTTCAGCCAGCCGATCTCGAGGGCGGTCTTGGCGCGATACCACGCCATCAGGGATCCGATCTGATTTCCGGTCAGGACGCGCATGGAGCCGTCCGCCTCGCGCACGGCGACCCCCATGCGGTCATTGTCCGGATCGGTGCCGATCATAAGCTCCGCACCTTCCTTGATGGCGAGGTCGATGGCCATCTTGAGTGCGGGCGGGTTCTCCGGGTTCGGAGATTCCACGGTCGGGAAGCGACCGTCCTGGATATCCTGTTCCGGCACGGTGAGAACCTCGAAACCAAGCTCGCGCAGCATCGGAACGATGATCACGCCGCCGACGCCGTGGAGGTTGGTGTAGACGACCTTGGTGCTACTACCTTGAAGGAGTTCCGGGCGCATCAGCAGCGACTTCAGTCGATCCATGTAACGGCGGTCGAGATCCGCGCCGACGATGGTGACTGAGCCTTGTTGATCCGGTGGCAGCGGCTCGTAGATCTCGTTCTGGAGGGCGTTCACCTCGGCGATGATGGCGGAGGCGTGGGGCTCCACGATCTGAGCACCGTCGTTGAAGTAGGCCTTGAAGCCATTGTCGTGCGCGGGATTGTGGCTGGCGGTCAGGACCACGCCGGCATCGGCCCGCAGATCGCGGATCGCGAAGGAAAGCTCCGGGGTCGAGCGGCCCGACTCAAAGAGCACGGCATCGCAGCCCAGTTCGGCGGAGGCCTTGGCGCAGTATTCGGCAAAATCGCGCGAGAAGTGGCGGCTGTCGTGAGCGAAGACCAGCTTCGCCTTGCGGGAGCTTCCCACGTGCTGCTTGGCGTAGGCGATCAGGCCGCGGACCGCGCGGGAGACGTTGAAGAAATTCATCGTCGCGGTGCCGGCGCAGGGGTGCTCCGGGCGCTCGTTGGGTCCACCCTGCCCCTGCTCCGCCTTGGTCACGATGCGACCGATGGTGCGGCCGCGCAGGCCGCCGGTCCCGAAAGCGAGGGTCTTGAAGAAGCGGTCGTTGAGTTCCTGCCACTCGCCGGCCTCGGCCAGTTCGCGGACAGCCTCGCAGGCCACCTTGGTAGCGGAGCCTGCCAGCAGCAGGTCGATGTTCACTCGGGAGCTTTCCAGCAGGAGTCCGTGGGCCAGGGCTTCGTCAAGTCGGGAGGCGAGGTCGCTCATTTCGCGCTGGATGCTAGCGGCCCGATCCGGCATGGCAATGCCTCCCATGCGCCATCTGCTCGAAGCCGCCCTCGCCCAGCGTGAACCGCTCCGACAGCCCGGAACGGATGCCCTCCGGCTGATCGATGGCAGCGGCGACGGCCTGCCGGACATTGAACTGGAAGACTTTGCGGGCAGGTGGTTGCTCTCGACCCGCGATCGCGAGATCCCGCCCGCGATGGGCTCGTGGCTGAGGGATCAAGGGCGGACGGTCTATTGGAAGCGGCTGGACCAGCAACAAAAGGAATCCCCTTCCCATCTTGCTGGCCCCCGATGCGACGAGGTCTTCTCCATCCACGAGGAAGGCCTAGCCTTCGAGATCTCATTCCAATCCGGCTACTCCCAAGGGATCTTCCTCGATCAACGCGACAACCGAGCGGAACTCCGCAGCCGCCTGAAGCCGGGGATGACCCTGCTCAATACCTTCGCCTACACCGGGGCATTCTCGGTCTACGGGGCAGCCGCCGGGGCGACCACGACCACGCTCGATCTCGCCCAGCCCTACCTCGACTGGGCCAAGCGGAACTTCGTTCTGAACGACTTCGACCCGGAAGCTCATTACTTCTGCAAGGGCGATACCTTCCAATGGCTGGCCCGCTTCGCGAAGCAGGGGCGAAAGTTCGATGGCATCGTGCTCGATCCCCCCACCTTCTCCCGTGACAAGGATGGCAAGGTCTTCCGGGTGGAGAAGGATTACGGGCGTCTAGCTGAGCTCGCCTTCGCATGCCTTGCTCCGGGAGGATTCCTGCTGGCCTCGACCAATTGCCGGACCCTGAGCCCAACGACATTCGAGATGCAGGTGCGAGGAGTGGCGAAGCGTGCGGTGAGAACCAGGCTGGCACCGATGCCCGCGGATTTCACCGGCGAGCCCTATCTGAAGAGCCTGTGGGTGAACGCGTGAGTTCCCCGAATCCGAGCAATCGAGGCGCCGTATTTGGATTCCACTTCCAGCTATCCAATCCAAATTGGGTTTCGCTGCAAACCGTTGATTTATCGGGATTGGCGAGCCCCAATGACAAAAGAATCCTTTCCCGTGGGGTTGGCAGAAAGGATCCGAGCCGCTAGACCGTCCGGGTCATCCGAAGACCCATGCCGCAATCGACCCATATCCAGAATCCCGACGTTGTCCTGATCGGCAGCGGCGTGATGTCCTCCAATCTCGGCGCTCTACTCAAGCGTCTCGATCCTTCACTCTCCATCCAGGTCTACGAGGTCACCGAGGAACTCGCGCAAGAAAGCTCCCATGGCTGGAACAATGCGGGCACGGGTCACGCGGGAATTTGCGAGTTGAGCTACACGCCGACCCATGAAGCGGACGGCACGGTGAAGGTCGGCAAGGCGATCGAGATCTTCGAGCACTTCGACCACTCCAAGCAGTTCTGGTCCTATGCGATCGGCAGCGGGATGATCGACAATCCCCGCGAGTTCATCACTCCCCTACCCCATATCAGCTTCGTGCACGGGGCCAAGATGGTGTCCTACCTGAAGGCCCGCTACGAGGGCATGGCGGCGCACCATTTCTTCCGCGAGATGGAGTTCAGCACCGACCGCGAGACGATCAAGAGCTGGGCCCCGCTGCTGCTCGACAAGCGCGGCGACGTGCCGATCGCGGCGACGAAGATGGACAGCGGCACCGACGTGAACTTCGGCAACATCTCCCGCAAGCTGCTGGCATGGCTGGGCAAGCAGGAAGGTTGCGGGATCGCCACGAACCACCGCGTGACCGACCTGAACAAAACCGATTTGGGCTGGGAGGTCACGGTGCAAAACCTCGCCACGGGCGAGACGCATCACAACAACGCCAAGTTCGTCTTCGTAGGCGCAGGCGGCGGCAGCCTGAAGCTCCTCCAAAAGGCCGGGATTCCGGAAGCCAAGGGGCTCGGCGGCTTCCCGATCGGCGGCCAGTGGCTGGTCTGTGATAACCCCGAGATTGTGGCGCAACACGAGGCCAAGGTCTACGGACAGCCTCTCGACTCCGCGCCAACGATGGCGGTGCCCCATTTGGACACCCGCTATCTGGACGGGAAGAAGACCCTGCTCTTCGGTCCTTTCGCAGCCTGGACCACCAAGTTCCTGCACAAAAAGGGCAGCTACTTGGATCTGCCGCTCTCGGTGAAGCCGGACAATCTCGCCACGCTGCTCAAGATCGGCGTGAGCAATCTGCCGTTGGTCCGCTATCTGGTCCAACAGGGCACCCAGAGCATGCAGGACCGGATGGAGGTGCTACATGTCTTTTACCCCGGGGCCAAGGCGGAGGACTGGAAGCTCATCGATGCTGGTATCCGCGTGCAGGCGATCAAGAAGACCGACGGCGAAGCGGGCATCGTCCACTACGGCACGGAAGTGATCACCAACGAGGACAAAAGCATCTCCGCGCTGCTAGGAGCCTCGCCCGGTGCTTCCGTCTCGGTGAACATCGTGATGGAAGTGATTAAGAAATGCTTCGGCGAGTTACTGGAGAGCCCGGCAGGAAAGGCCCGATTGAAAGAGATGATCCCGGGCTGGGATGAAGATCTAAAGAAGCCGGAAAACGAAGCCCGCTACCGCGAGATCGACCGCCGGTCCTGCGAATTGCTGCAATTGATTTGAATCCCGGGCTTTGTTGCCGCGTCCACTCCCTAGACGCGGCAACCCGGAATCCGGGGGCTGCGCAACTTCTGACTCGTCCGGCGGTTCGCCACGATGAGAATGGAAGCCGCACTGACCTTCCCGAACTTCCGCATGCCAGCACCACGCCCGATCCCAGCGAGCCAGAGCGCGGATGGGGACGACATTGACGTGGCCCTGATGTATCGGATCGCGGAGGGTGACGAGCAGGCCTTCCGCCAATTGGTGGAGCGGCACCAGAATGCCGTGGTGGGCACGGTGGCCCGCATGCTGGGTGACCCGACCGAGGCGGAGGACATCGCCCAACTGGCCTTCCTGAGGGTGTGGAAACATGCGAAACGCTGGCGGCCGGACGCCAAGTTCACCACTTACCTTTTCACGATCACCCGGAACCTCGTATTCAACGAGTCCCGGCGGAGGACCCGGCGCAAGGAAGTCTCCACCGACGAGCGCGAGGAAGAGAGCGGCTTCCAGATGGCAGCCGAGGCGCGCCAAGGGCCTGAAGAGGAGGCCATGAAGCTGGAGATGCATCAGCAGATCGACCGCGCCATCGCAACCCTGCCGGAAGCCCAGCGCACGGCAGTGATCCTCTACAGCTACGAATCCCTGCCCTACGAGGAAATCGCCGTCGTATTGAAGACCTCGGTATCCTCGGTGAAGAGTCTGCTCTTCCGGGCCAGGACAACCTTGAGGGAGCGGCTGGCCACTTATCTGGCGGATTGAGCCGGATTGCCAGTCTCCCTTATTGCGAAGTTAAGCCAATCAGGTACATTAACAGGGTCTTGATCCCCCTGAAGACATCTTTTGAAACTCCCGGCCGGGCGTTGGCGGATCAAGGGTAACCCCTTCTCGGATATGCCTCTATTCCCTCGCCTGCTACTTGTTTCTATCCTCTTCTCCGGTTTCGCCAGCGCTGCTACCACCGCTGTGAGCTTGGAAACGGACTACACCGGAGCCCCCGCGTTCTCGATCAATACCTCCGACACGGAGGTGCGCGATCTCAGCAACCTATCCGGACTAACCCCCGGTCAGTCGATCCAAGTGGAGTTCACCCCCAGTGCTCCGGCCTTCTGGGAAGGTTTCTTTTATTATCCTGCGGGCGAGCTGACGGTGACTTGGACCGCCACGGTAGAGATCAATATCGACGGCAACATCTTCAGCTTCACCGATACTTGGACTCTCGGTCCGCAGATCGTCCCTGAGAGCGGTGCGGGCGGGGTCTATGGCTATCAATTCGGAGCGGATCCAGAATCGCATGCCTTCGTGGTGCCTTGGGGCACGGACCTGAGCGATGTGACGATCACCCTGCGTGATCTGACCTCGATCAGCAGCGGCTACTTCACTTGGTCGACGATGTCCCTCAATGGCACCCTGACCACGAGCAGCGTGCCGGAGCCTTCCGCGATGGCGCTCTCCCTGATCCTGCCCGCCGCACTGCTGCTGCGCAGGCGGCGGAAGTAAGTTGGGAAGCGGCTCAGCGCTCCAGCAACTGGCGGAAGCGCGGGAGGATCTTCTGGAACAGCGAGTTCTTCCCGCCGCGAGCGAGCTGCTCGCCGATGAGACCGGCGGAACTATCGGGGTCCACAGGCCCCGGCAGCTCGACCACATGGCTGGCGCACTTGATCCGGCGAATCAGGAATGCGGCCCCCGCCTCACGGGAAACGGACACCTCCGTATCCCCACCCTTCAGCGAGACCAAGCCGAGCGGTGCCGACGACTCATCCGCGGTCAATGTGGCCGAGATGGTCACACCGCCGGGACCTTCAAAAGAGAAACCTTCCTTGTTCCCGCTGCGGCGGGCGACCGCGAGATCCAGCTCCATGCCATCGCGCCAACCCGCCTGCACGGCGAGCCATGCGAGCATCTGCAGGGCGGTGCCGCGGTTATCGGGATGATGGATAATCTCCACCGTATCCACCTTCGGAAGTCCTGCGAGGACCAAGGGGTCATCGTAGAGCGCGGCGATGGAGACGCGGAACTGGAAGCTGCGGGTCCATGCGAGATCCTGTACGACGAGCTCCCGGGTCGCGCTTCCTACCGCATCGGAGATCGTCCCGAAGGAGGCAATGGGATCGGACCATTCCGAGCTATCGAAAACGAAGCGATCCACGAGACTGTAGAGGCGATCCTCGAAGATCGGCGTGAGCTCTCCTTGCCACCAGAAGATCAACGGCAGATCGGAGGCGAGGTGAGCGAAGACCGTGTTCCTGAGACGCCCGGTAGCCTTGCCGGTGAGGGCGAAAGCGATCTGTTCGCAGCATACCGACTTCCGGCCGCTGGAGAGATGACAGTGAGCGGTGATCCAAGCACGGATCGAGGCGTCCGCCGCATTCCGGTCGATCCCGATGAGCAGTGCCCGGCAGGCATGCTCGGCGGTGAGTTCGCGGACAGCCGCGGAGTTCTTCTCGAGTGAACCCGGAGCTTCCGAATACACGGCCAGATTCATCAGCGAGGCATTCGTGCGGGCCTCGTCTTCCTCCCAGAGCTTGCGCAGTTCCTTGTCGATCGAGCCGACAGGCACTTCGCGTCCGAGTTCGGGATGCATCTCCAGAGTTGCCATGGGAAGATCGTGGATGATGGATGCTAGATTCTAGATGGGAGAAGTGAGATGGCCGTATGCAAGCCGCCAACTCTCACAGCCTGCGCCACGAGTTCCCGTCCTGCTGGAGAAGTTCGTCCGCTTCCTTCGGGCCCCAGGTGCCGGCGACGTATTCGGCCATCGGCGGCGGATTGTCGCTCTTGTGCCAAGCGTTCTCGATGTTGTCGATAAAGCGCCATGCTTCCTCGACCTCGTCGCGGCGGGCGAAGAGTGTGGCATCTCCGGCCATGGCATCGAGCAGCAGGCGCTCGTAGGCCTCCGGGCTCCCTTTGCCGAAGCTGGTGGCGTAGTGGAAGTCCATCTTCACGGGTTCCAGTCGCAGGCTGGTGCCGGGGATCTTGGAGACCATGCGCAGCGAGATGCCTTCATCCGGCTGGATGCGGATGACCAGCACATTCGCGCCGGGCACGCCGCCGGGCAGGGCATTGAAAAGCACGCAGGGCGGAGCCTTGAAGTGAACCGAGATCTCGGTGGCCTTCTTCGGCAGTTGCTTGCCCATGCGGATGTAGAAGGGCACGCCGCTCCAGCGCCAAGTATCGATCATGAGGCGGACCGCCACGTAAGCTTCGGTCATGCTTTCGGGATCGACGCGGTCTTCCTCGCGATAACCCGGGACCGGTTTGCCATCGACATGACCGGTGGTGTATTGTGCGCGGATCACGTTCTCGGCGACCTTCTCGGGAGTGTCCCACTGGCGCAGCGAGCGGATCACTTTCACCTTCTCGTCGCGCACGCCATCGGCGCTGAGATCGGTGGGCGGCTCCATGGTCACGAGGCTGAGGAGCTGCAGGAGGTGATTCTGCACCATGTCCCGCAGGGCACCGGACTTGTCATAGTAGCCGCCGCGTCCGCCTTCCATGCCGAGATTCTCCGCGCAGGTGATCTGCACGTGCGAGATGTAGCGGCTATTCCAGAGCGGTTCGAAAATGGCGTTCGCAAAGCGCAGCACCATGATGTTCTGCGCGGTTTCCTTCCCGAGGTAGTGGTCGATCCGGTAGGTGTCCTTTTCCTGGAAGGTCCGGTTCACCACCTCGTTGAGGTGCTGGGCGGTGGCAAGGTCGGTGCCGAAAGGCTTCTCGACAATGACGCGGGCCCAGCAGCCGTCTTTGGCCATGTTCAGCCCGGCGTCCTTGAGCTGGGTGAGGATGTCGTCGAAGAACTCGGGGGCGCTGGCGACGTAAAAGAGGCGGTTCCCCTTCCCGCCGCGGTCGCGGTCGATCTCATCCAGACGCTCCGCGAGGCGCTTGTAGCCGTCGGCGTCGGTAAACTCGCTCTGGTGGTAGTGGATGCTCTCGACGAACTTGCCCCAGATTGCGTCGTCATGGCCGGAGCGGGAGACCTTGCGGTTCAGCTCTTCCAAGCCGGTGCGGAACTCCTCGTCGGACTTTTCCCGGCGGGCGAAGCCGAGGATCTTGACTCCGGGAGGAAGCTCGCCGTCCACGGCCAAATTGTAGATCGCCGGCACCAGCTTGCGGTGGGTCAGGTCACCGGTCGCGCCGAAGATCACCACGGTGCAGGGCTCCGGGCGGGAACGGGAGACGAGGTCTTCGCGAAAAGGGTTCGTCATGGCAGGGCGGCGGTGTCGCTCAAAGTGCGCCGATGGGGAAGAGAAATGGGTATGAATTCTCGTCAACGCCAGTATGACCGGGAGCACGGGTCGTGGAAACCCAGAAGTAAGAGGCTTTCCCGTGACAGGACTTGCCTTGCCAAGAGGCATGGTGCCGCGGGTTCCGGTGGAATGGTATTCAATCGCCAAGGCGGCCTTTGGCTTCTGAAAGCGGCGCTGAAGAGTTCGATTAAGGGCGAAAGAAGCGTGAGTTGTTAAATCGCAAATCGCTTGCAAATGCGATCCTCCTGCGCGAAGGATCGCGTGTCGATGCGCGGCTCGCCCTTGTTCCGAACTTTGATCGTCCTTGCCGTGTTGCTGGCTACAGGACTTGCCCTTGCGCGTCTTACGAGCGGGTCGACGCCGGTTGCGACGGTGACGAAGACGGCGGAGGATGCCGTGATCTCCCCTGCCCCGGCGACAAAATTGGCGAACTACGAACTCCTGCTATCTGCATCCGCGGCGGAGATCGAACTGGGTGCGGGCGGGAAGCCCGCGTCCGCGATGACGGGTGTGCTTGAGATCACGGGTGAAGAGCCGGTGATTTCACTGCGGATCAAGTGGGCAGATGCTTCTCCGGGACACCGCTTTGCGAAGCTGCGGCTGGAGATCCCGGGCCGGGATACACTGGAGCATGTGTTCAACGCATCCGGGTACATCGACGACATCTGGGAACCATGAGCGAGGAACATCACGATTGCTGCGCGCATCACTCGCATCACCACGAACTGGTGATCGATTCGCTGCAGGTGAGGTACCGGAACACGCTGGCGCTGGATGGGGTTTCCTTTGCGACCTCCTGCGGGAACCGGGTCGCTCTGGTGGGCCCGAATGGTGCTGGCAAAAGTACTTTGCTAAAGGCGATCGCGGGATTGGTACCGCGGAGCGGCGGAACGATCTCGTGGCGGCGGACCGCGGTGAAGCGCTGGTCGAGGGAGTTTGCTTACCTACCCCAGCGCGAGGAAGTGGATTGGTCCTTCCCGATCACCGTGCGCGGCTTGGTGGAGATGGGGCGCTATCCGCAGACGGGAATCTTCGGGCGCTTCGGCGATGCGGATCACGCGGCCGTGGAAAACGCGTTGCAATCACTGGACCTGCTGGACCTGCAGAAGCGGCAGATCCGGGAACTTTCCGGCGGGCAGCAGCAGCGGGCCTTCCTAGCGAGAGCGATCGCACAGGAGGCGCATGTGCTTCTGCTGGATGAGCCGTTCACGGGCTTGGATCGGAATGCGTCGCGGCAGTTGGGCGACTTGCTCGAGCGACTGGCTCATGAGGGCCGCTTGGTAGTGGCATCGCACCATGACCTGGCGACCGTGCCGAAGCTTTTCGATGAAGCCCTGCTACTGAAGACACGACCGATTGCTTTCGGCACCGCGGAGGAGGCGCTGAGCGCGAAGAATCTCGACCGGGCCTTCGGGCACATTACCGATGCGGAGGATCGTGCCGCTCCTCAACTCGTCACTTCCGATCTCTGATCCCTTGGACCTGCTCGCCAATCCCTTCTATCAGCGTGCTCTTGCCGCGGCGCTGCTCATTGGTTTTGCCAATGGCTTCTTCAGCGGGTTCGTGGTCCTGCGCCGGAACGCGCTTTCGGTGAGTGCGCTGTCACACACCATGCTGCCCGGGATCGCCTTCGGGATTTTGGTGACAGGAGCGCTGACGCAGGCAAGTGCGTTTGTGGGGGCGCTGTTCGCGGCGCTGATGGTTGGCCTGGGATCGGTGGCGGTGGCGCGGGGGAACCGGGTGGCACAGGGCACGGCGCTGGCCGTGATCTACACGACGGCATTCGCGGCGGGGGTGGCGATCTTGCCGCGGCTCGACACGCGTCAAGAGCTCGAGCACTGGCTATTCGGCGACATCATGGCGGTGGGGAATGCGGATCTCTGGATCGCGTTCGCGACGGGGTCGTTTACGCTGATCGTGGCGAACCTGTTAATGCGTCCGATGCTGCTGACGCTTTTCGAGCCGAACGTGGCGGCGGCCCAGGGCGTGCCGGTCCGAGTGATGCACTACCTGCAGTTCACGCTGCTGGTGCTGGCTTTGGTTAGTTCATTGCAAGCGGTGGGCTGTGTGCTGTCGGTCGGGATGTTGATCGCGCCGGCGGCGACCGTTTCACTACTTACCGACAAGACCTCCGCGCTGTTCTGGGGCGGTGGCGCGATCGGGGGGGGCGGAGCAGTTGCCGGGGTTTTGCTTGCGGCCTATCTCGGATTGGCGCCGGGTCCGGTGATCGTGATGCTGCTGGGAGTTTTCTTCCTCGCTGCTTGGCTTTTTAGCCCGAAGTACGGAGCTCTTTCTCTGCGCCGGAGCTAACAAAAAATGCGGCCCGGCGTAGTGCCGGACCGCATTGTGAAGAGCCGCATCGATCAGCGTGCGCGATAGAACAGCTTCGCTGGCGAAGCTGCGGGCACCGTGTAAGGAGAACTGGCTCCCGGGACATCGGTGAAGTCTCCGAGGGTGGCCGAGGACTGAAGCACCCCGGTGTAGGTGATCACGTAGGAACTACCGACCTTCGAGATGGCAATCGTCGGGGTGGTCGCTCCTGAGCCTACGACGGACAGGTTGATGTTGTCGATATCCTGTCTGACGTAGAGTCCTCCGGTGCGTCCGCCGGCGATGAGGCGGAACGCTTCATTCGGCAGATCGAAGCCGGGCACGAGCACGTTCTTGAAGATCGAATGCGTGATGGGCGTTCCATTCACATTCTCGATCAGATCCATGCTGACCATGCCGCTGCCGGGACCATTGGTCAGGACGGTGATGACGGCGCGGTTGAACACATCATTTGTCAGGACGAAGGGCGCCACTTGATCGACCAAAGCGACGCCCGGAGTGACCGGACCGATCATCCGGACGTAATCCGTGCCATAGTTGGCGAGGCCGAATGCAAGCGCCTGCGGGAAGCCGCCGTTGGCAGCGGGATTCTCCCAGTTCTTGCCGCTCTCGGCCGGGTTGATTGCTCCGGTCTCACCATACTGGCCGGTGCGGAAGAAGCCGATTCCGATGCCGTCCGCCGGGTTTACCGAACCCATCCGGAAGTCGAAGCTGAGACGAAGTGCCTGTGTGCCACTCGCGGGGACACGATTCCAAGCGATCGAGTTGTTGTTGCTTCCCGTGGCATCGGTGATCTGCGCGGCCATTCCGTTTGCCGGCACGCCGGTCGCCGTCACCGCTGGAGTGAAGGTGCCGCCGTTGGTCGTGAAACCGTAGGTGGAGTTCAGGTTCACCCCGTCGAAGTTGTCGGTAAGGAGAGGCTGATAGGCCAGAGCCGGAATGCTGCCGGCCAGCTTCGGATTGCTGGCGAAGGCGACTTCCACCCGGTCCGGATAGCCGTCCCCATCCGTATCCAATTTGTTAGGATCGGTGCCGGGCTGCGAGAGCCCTGTCCACGCTTCGTTTGGATCTTCGTCGCTATCCGGGAAACCGTCCTTATCCGAGTCGCCGGTCAAAGGATCGGTGCCGGTGTTGGTGGCGCTCACCCAGATGCCGGTATCAGTCTCCACGCCGTCCTTCAGGAGGTCGTCGTCCGTATCGTCATCCTTCGGCTTGGTGCCGCGGGCGTATTCCTGGACGTTGGTCAGACCGTCGTTATCGGGATCACCTGCTGCGCCCTCGGCACCGACCGATGAGTTCGGGTTCAAGCCGTTGTCAGTCTCCCACTGGTTCGGCATGCCATCACCATCGGAGTCGCCGCTGTAGGCTTCGAGCAGTTCCCATGTGGTTTCCGATACGAGGAAGTACTCGCCTTGGGTCTGCGCGATACTGAGCTCCATCTGGTCTCCACCGCCCATCTCGAACTGGGTGTATTCGATGGTGTGCTCGCCTGCCGTGAGCTCAAGGAACCCGAGGATCGGGGTGTTCGCTTGGAAGTTCTGAAGGACGTCCTGACCATCCACCCGCAAGCGCTGGCCATCGTCCGCCAAACCACGGAAGGTGTAGTATCCCGTCTGCCGGATAAAGATGGTGCCGGTGGCTTGCGTGACGAACTGCGAACCACTCCCTGCCGTGTCGGGGAAGGCACGGTCCGCGCCGAAGTAACCTTGGGCCACGCCGTCGTTGGCGTAGTTGATCACCGGGTTGGTCTGGGTCGCGGAGGTGGCTGCATTCGTTCCTGCCAGAAGTGCATCAGCCACTTCAAAGCTATTCACCTCCGTTCCCGGAGTCGCGTGAACCTGCCGGACCGTGAAGCTGCCGCCGCCTGAAACCAGAGGGTTCCGGGTATCGAGAGCCAACTTGATGTCCAGCGGGTCATTGCTGGTGAGATCGAGCGTTGCTGAGGCAGTGGATTGGATTCCATCGCCTTGATAGACCAGGGTGATGTTAGAGATTCCGTTCGGGTTGATCGTCAAAGGGGTCGTCAAACCTTGGACGGAGAACTTCGCGGCATCGGGCCCGGTGATGGTGTAACCGGTGATGGTCCACGGGGTGTTGCCCGTGTTCTCCAGGCCCACCCGGGAGGTCTGGGTGAACCCAACCTGTCCAATGATCCGCGACCAATATGGAGTAGGCACCGGATTGCCCGAAGTGAGGCTGTTGAATTGAGGGATCGGGACATTCGCGTTCAAGCCGATGAAGACCTGATAAGGCCCGCCCGTGCCTCCCGGGGGGCCGTAGCCGGTGCCCGCCACATTGGGATTCGCTGGCAAGGCTGCGTAGCCTCCCGGAGGATCTGCCACATTCACCCAATTACTAACACAAACATAGTAAGTTCCGGAAACTGCCGCCGTGAAAGTAAGTTTGCTGGCGCGGCCGATCGCATCGTCGTTTGTCGCCAGCACGGTTCCCGCAGGACCATAAAGGCCGATGAAAGAGTCGAAGTCGTCGTTTGTGGAGAAGTTCTTCAGATCGACTGAGATCACTTGACCCGCATTCGCTTCAAGCCGGAAGAAGTCAAAGTCCCCGCTCAAGTCGCCTGTCACGCCATAGTCGCCATCGGCAGAGTGACCATAGGCCACCTTGATTCCGGTCGCAGTGGGTGTCAGACCGGTGGCGTTCGCCGTGGCGAAGGTGTCGTCCTGCTCAGTCTGGGTGATTACTTGGCTGAAGGCGGACGTGCTCAGACCAAGTAGTGCGCCAAGCACCGCGGCGGGTTTTCGAGCAGCGGTGAGAACGAGCCCGGGTTGGCTCGTGGGGATCGGGTTTATCGATTCGGGTTGGGTCGTCATATATGGTTTTATTGCTTCTTACCTACCACCAAACCCCGCCTGATTGGGCGACACGGCCATGAACATCCCGGCCAGTGGGGATGTAGTGTTTTGCAACGAATTGCACCGGTAACAAACTCATGGCCTTGAGGGACAGGTCGGGGAATCCCGGTGGCGAATGTTCCACCACCGAAACCTGCCTTAAAGCAGGCGGTGAGCCACATCACAAGTTGGAGGGAGCACAAAGGGCTCCAGCAGGTGCGCAAAATTGCGATCAATGCTCTCCATAGTAATCCGCGCACCGAACTCATGATGGGCTCGCAGCCCTACCAGCTCCGGCACTGGCCGATCAGCAGTATGAAAAAAGTCTCCTCCAGCAATCTGCTAGAGAGGACTTCGATATATTTGAATACCTCCGAGATGTCAGACAGATCAAGGCGCCTCGTATGCTTCCAGACGTAAGAAGCCCCGAGATCCCAAGGGCAGCCAAGCCCTGCGGAGCTCGGTCGCACCGCTGGTAGAAATCAGCTCATCATGGGTGGCGGGAGTCCATTGGTTCAATGCCCCGGATTGGAAGGCCGAAAGCGTGCCGTCGTCGCGGTCCTTGCGCACCGAATAGTTCAGAACGAAGCGCGGACTGCCGTTGTTCGGATCGATCGCCGAGGAAAGCGCGGTAAAGCTGTTAGGATCGGAACCGAGCAGATACTCGACGAAGTTGTCGAGGCCGTCGCGGTCCGCATCCTCATTTGGCCCGCCAGCAGGTGACGTGATAGTGGCGATGCGCCACGCGGAGTATCCCCCTACCCCGCTGCCGGGGCCGGGCGCACCCGCGGTCCATGCCAAGGGATTGCTACCCCATTTACGGACGCCCACCCTGCGAATGGACGAGCCGGTACCTGACGCAGTGCTAGGCCACGGCGTGGAAGCGAGATAATTCACCTCGTCCTCCACCATCAGCCCCACATAGGCCGGTTCTTCCTCCGGCGGAGGCACCAGTCTGCGCAGACGCACTTCCCCGCCCGTATTCCCCAAAGTATCCGCCGCAGACCAAGGCCCGACCAAGCGGACTCCCGCCGGGACACCATACTGATTCCGGAAGCTGGTGGCTTGGGAGCCCTGCAGAACCGGATCGAAGGCGACTAGGACGATGGCTTCCGCCGGGGCAATCGTGAAGCCCACCGGGAAATCGAAATCGACATCGCCACGGAGCGTCCATCTGCCCAGATCCTCTACGGCACTGCCGGTATTCGAGATCTCGACGAACTCCGGCGTGACGCCCGCCGGATGATAATGGATCTCGGTGATTTGGACCGGCCCGACACGCGCTGCCGAGTTCGCCTGCGAAGGCGTATAGCTCGCCAAAGGCGTGAACTCCCCCGAGCCGTCCGGAAAGCGCCCGTAGGCAATGCCCGGCAAAACCGGAGTCCATTCCGGAGCGTCCTCGAAGTTCCGGAACTTGCCATTGGCGGGATCCGCGGAGACCAGCCAGAGGCTCCCCCCCCGATGGCCATCGAGACTCATCTCCCCATTCGGGCTGAAGGCCGCTTCGCCAATCAGCAGGTATCCTCCCGCAGGAAGCACCGTGTTATCCGGGATCCGGTAAGTCTTGAGATCCTCTCCATACTCGGGATCCGCCGAATGGCTCAGGAACCAACCGCCGAGATTCACCGGGGCCGGACCATTGTTGCGCAGCTCGATGGCGTCGCCTTGAGGTGTCACGGTATTGGCGAGGATCTCATTGATCACCACCCCCGACAGGGCCGGTGCCGAGGTGATACCGGGATCCCCATGCACGGCGACGCTGGATTTCCAGTTGAGAGGATTCTCGTAGTCCGAGGTGAGATTGCCCAGAGCCACATACTCGAGAGCGCTGCCGTCGCCGTCCGCCCGTTCCGGCCAATCGTCCTCATCGTCGTAATTGAACTCGGCGATCACGGCCCCATTCCGATCCAGCACGCTGATTGCTTCCCCTGCATTGTCCAAGCCTCCGTCGCCCGTCCATAGGCCCACGATACGTGCGGCCGCGGCGGCCCCGTAGCGGAGCGTGAATGCTTGGACATTCTTCGCGACCACGGCCCGGGCGCCCGGTGCGAGCGTGAATGCCGGAAGCGTGAGAGCGCTGGCCGGCGAGCCTTCGCCGAAGGAGACGTTCTGAAGATTCACCGCGCCGGCACTGACGTTCTTCAACTCGATCCATTCGAAATCCCCGCCTTCCGCCTCAGGCATCGCGAGGGCTTCAGCATCGTCGGGATCGAGCGGATGATAGTTGATCGCGCTCACCCGCAGATTGGCTGCGCTGGCATAGCTTTCGTTGACGAGATAGAGCGCTTCGACCGGACCGCTCCAGTTGGTGGCGGGAACTGCAAAGCTGCCGCTGCGCTGGGCTCGCGCCGTCACTTTGGTGGTGGCGGAGACCACGACCGGGGTGCCGGTGTATTGCAGAGCGCTTGCCGAGGTGCCGCCGCCTTCCGCCCGCGGGTCGCTGCCATCGAGCGTGTAGAAGACGGTGCTGCCGGGGGGCACGGTGAAGGTCACGGTCTGCCCCGCGGTCACGGGGCCTGCTGCGGGAAGAATGCCCGGGCGGGTCGCGAACTGGCTATCGATCCAAGTCGAACGGCTCGAGAGCCAGTTTTTCATCACGGCGGTTTCAGTCGTGATGTTATTGGAAGTGGCGGAGCCGTACCAGCGGGCGTAGTCGCGCTTCGCGGGATTGTTCGTGTCGGCAGGCCGGAACTGGGCGAGGTAACCGTCGAGGATCGAATTCACATTCGACGTGGCCAGCGGGCCGTCGCGCAGCTTCTGCCAGCGATCCACGTAGAGCTGCCGGAACTCGATGTCTTGGAAGAGCTGCGACCACCAAGCGAAGAGGAAGTAGTTGGTTCCGTCGCCGGTGCCATGCCAAGTGTTGGTTTCGTTGTCGCGTCCATCGGTGGAATTCACGGAGCGGTCGAAGTCCCAGAGAGGACCCGCCGCCATCTTCCCGGCACGGTCCTTATGGTAGTAGGCGCTGAGCCGGAGAGCATCGACATTCTTCGATACCATGCTGAAGATATTGTGGTCCGCCCATGCCTCGGAATCGATGTAGTTGCGGTAAGTCCGCGTGGTGAACCCTGCGGAAGCCTCGGTGTAGACGGCATTTTCAAAGGATTGGAAGTAGTTCACCAGATAGCTGCTCTGCTGCGTGGCCAAGTCCGCGAGCTTCGGCCGGTGGATCACCAGTGCGTCCGCGCCTGCCGGGTTGTTGCGCTGGGTGCGCCATTGGAACTCATCGGCCTCCGGTTGATCCACTTTGAAAATGAAGCCGCCGCTCACGCCGGGAAGGGTCGTCTCGGAGGGCTCCATGTTCGCCACGTCCACCCGATCGCTGCCGCGGCGGATGTTCTCGATCAGCACGTAAACGCCGCGGTAGTCGTTGTTCGCGTTGTTATTGGCCGGATCGAAGCTGAGTGCATTGCCATTCTGGTTGAAGACCACCTCGACCAATCGGGTGCGCGGAGCCCAGCGCCCGGCCTGACGGCTGACCTCGTAGATCCATTGGTTGCGCATGAAGGCGCGGTCGAAGTCGTAGCAGCCGACCAAGGCCCAGTCCTCATCCGCGGGCATACCCAGAACCTCGACATCCTTCCCTGCACCGCTTTCATCCTGGAACTCGATATTCCAAGAGCGCTTCGGGAAGCCGGACGAACTCCTTCCCCGGCGATTCACCGCAGCGCGCAGGTTGATGATGGGTACCGAATTGGTGGCCAGCGAGGCGAAGCCGCTCACATCACGGTCGTAGAGCTGCACCCGGCAGTCCTGTTTGGCCTCACCGGTGTCCCCTCCGCCGAAATTGTTGATCACGACAATCGGCAGACAAGATCTGAAGGCACCGTTGGCATCGTAGTTCGCGATGGTGGTATCGATCAGTTCATAGTGCCGGGCCCCGATAAACCCGAGCGCCCCCGTCGTGGTCGACACGATCCGAGCGCGAATCCGCGCACTGGCCGCGACGGGGACGGGGCTGGAGTAGAGCAAGGAGCTGGCGGTGGGAGTGCTGCCGTCGGTGGTGTAGCGGATCTGTTGCCCCGAGATCGCTCCGCCGAGAGTGAGATTGAAGTTGCCCGTAAAGGTGCCGGACTGACGCGAGAACGTAACCTCCTGAGGGATCACGACGCCGCTCGATCCGGAATTCCGGGCACCCGGCGTAGGCGTGGAGAAGTAGGCGGCGGGGAGCGGGTCACCGGCCGCGAACTCCTCGCCTGCGAACTCGGGCCGAATCAGGAAATCTGAACTGGTGGCGTTCACGTTCATCGCCTGGATCGCGAGAATGTTCTGCCCGGTGACGATCAGTCCTTTGCTTTCCGTGACGTCGAAGTCGGTGAAGATGAGGCTATCGGCGTCCACCGGCTGGGTCCCGGTGGCTTGGCTATTCCACTGGACCGGGTTCGGGCAATTCCGGCGGACTTGGGTATTCCCGGAGAGCAGAGGCTGGCCATTGAGCCAAGCGATGAAGCCGTCGTCGTATTTCACGCGTAGCTTGAGGCCTGCGATCGACATTCCCGCGGGAACGTTGAATGGGATCCGGACATAACAGGAGCGATTCGCCGCATTGACCATGGCTGTCCGGGTGTTCCCGTTCGCGCCGATCTGCGGATTGTAGTCCACCGCGGTGGTATTGGTGTCGAATCCCAGACCGAGGTTCGCGGAGGTCCAACCCGCTCCGGGGATGAAATTTCGCTGGATCCAGCTCGTGCCGGGGACCGTGGCAGAAGTGGGCACGGTCCATTGGGCGGCCGCACTTTCGGTGAAGAAGGTCACCGGAGACACATTCGATGGCAGGCCGTAGGAGATATCCGGGAACTGGGCTGGGAAGGAGGGGTTATATTGCGAGACGACCGTGGACCCGTTCGGACGCACTAAGCCCAGGAATTCACCGTCCGCGCTGAGGGAGAAATTCGTATGCAGGGGCTGCCCGGTCACACGCCGGTCCTTGCCCGAGGCGAAGACCACCAGATAGCCCCCCGGAGCGATGGTTACGGCCGGGAAACGCCACTTGTTCTTCTCGGAGGCGTTGTCGGTGAGATACCAGTTTGTGAGATCCGCAGAAACGGAATCCGGATTGTGAATTTCGACCCAATCCGGACGATCGTCGTCCTCATCTTCCAGGCCGTTTTGGTTACTGGCGCAAAATTCCGAGATCACGGGGTCGGCTTTCGCGAGGGGCGAAATTGCCACAAAAAGCAGCAGCGAGACAAGAAATGGTCGCATCGGGTGGGTTTTTGCAAGGGGGCAGAAGCCGTCGCGAGCTCGACGGCAGGTGACGGTTACGTCACAATCCATCTTCGGGTTTAGCACCTTGGCAAGCCCGTCCCCCACCCACTCCCGCGCACTAATTCGGATTCACCCGACAGGAATTACGCAATCATACACAATTCAGTGATGGACTCGCGGGGTGCGAAACCGTATTGCGATTTCACCCATGGCTTACTTCCCGGACATTCCCAAGGTCGTCTTTGAGGGCCCCAAATCCAAGAATCCATTCGCATTCAAGCATTACAATCCCGACGAGGTGATCGAAGGGAAAACGATGCGTGAACATTTCCGTTTCGGCGCAGCCTATTGGCACGTGATGCGGAACGGTCTGGCCGACCCTTTCGGCGGGGGGACGGCGGTCACCCCTTGGGATGACCAGTCGGATTCCGTGGACAACGCCAAGAAGCGGGCGGACGTCTTCTTCGAGTTCCTCGAGAAGATCGATATCGACTACTACTGCTTCCACGATCGCGACATCGCTCCGGAGTTGAACGACTTCGCCAAGTCCACGGCGGCTCTTAACCAAGTGGTGGAGCACCTCGGCGGCCTGCAGAAGGCGACCGGCAAGAAACTGCTCTGGGGCACGGCCTGCCTCTTCTCGCACCCCCGCTACTCGCAGGGCGCCGGCACCTCGCCGGATGCCCGGGTCTTCGCCTACGGCGCAGCCCAGGTGAAGGCGGCGATGGATGCCACCCACGCGCTCGGCGGCGAGGGCTACACCTTCTGGGGCGGCCGCGAAGGCTACGCCACCCTGCTAAATACGGACATGAAGCGCGAGCTGGATCACTTGGCCACGCTCCTGCACATGGCCGTCGCTCACAAGAAGAAGATCGGCTTCACCGGCCAGTTCTATATCGAGCCGAAGCCACGCGAACCCTCCACCCACCAGTATGACTCGGACTCGGCTGCCTGCCTGAACTTCCTCCGGCAGTATGATCTGCTCGAGCACTTCAAGCTCAACATCGAGACCAACCATGCCACACTCGCCGGCCACACGATGGAGCACGAGTTGACCGTAGCCATGGACGCGGGTGCACTCGGCTCGATCGATGCGAACCAAGGCGACGAGCTACTGGGCTGGGATACCGACCAATTCCCGAGCGACCTGTATGGCACGACCAAGGTGATGCTGAAGCTGCTCGAGATGGGCGGCTTCACCACCGGTGGCCTGAACTTCGACGCGAAGCGCCGCCGTGAGTCCCACGAGCCGGTCGATCTCTTCCACGCCCACATCGGTGGCATGGATGCCTTCGCCCGCGGTCTGAAGACCGCTGCCGCCATCCGCGAGGACGGCCGCATCGCCGACTTCGTGAAGTCCCGTTACTCAAGCTGGGACAGCGGGATCGGCCAGCAAATCGAAAGCGGGGCGATGGACTTCGACCAGCTGACCGACTGGGTGCTCCGCAATCCCGAGCCGGTGATCGCGTCCGGCCGCCAGGAACTGATGGAGAACATCCTCAACGAACTTCTGTGACCGGCGGCGGGTTCGCCCGCCAAGGGTCACCTTCCAACGGGTGCCAAACGGTCCGGTGCGCAAGTGCCGGACCGTTTCATTTTATCCGGAGCTCGGGCTCGCCGCCGGCCACGATTCTGATAGATAGGGGCGATGACGAATCCCCCTTGGCGAGCGGTGGCCGATGCCTATTGGGCGCGGGAGCTGGGTTGCCGTGAGGATGAGCTTTTCTCGACGGCAGTGTGGATGAAACCTCATGGCGAGGCTCTCGCGGATTACAATGGAGTCTTCGCGCTGTTCCGGGATGGGCGTGCGATCGTGTCATTCCCTGCCGATCGGCTTGAGGAATTGGCCGGACGCTTGCCTTCGGAGGGCTTGTCTCCGGATGTCCTCGCATCGCACTTCAGCGGCCAAGGCTATCGTGTCATCGGGCCGGCGTTTATCGGATATGCGGATAGCGTCAGGGATGCGGGTGGCGATGTGCGCGCGATGGATGGCCTCGATCGCGGCATGATTGATGAGCTTCGAGGGGCTTGCAGTGAAATGGAGTGGGAACACGGCGGGAGCGATCTTGGCGACAGTCCCTGTTCGGGTTCCTTTGAGGCCGGAGAGTTGGCGGCCCTCGCGGGTTACGAGGTCTGGGATGATTCGATTGCTCACATCTGCGTGGTCACTCATCCGGATTTCCGGGCGCGTGGACATGCGAAGCGGGCAGCCAGCCATCTGGCCGCAAGGGCTATCGCCGCCGGACTTGTTCCGCAGTATCGAACCTTGGTAGCGAATGTGCCTTCGATGAAGGCTGCGGAGGCACTTGGTTTTCAGCCGTATGCCCGGTCGGTGGCGGTGCGGCTGGGAGAGCGAACTCAATAGAAGGAATGAGGACACATTTCCCCATCGTCGATCCTTACACGCTGGCCGAGATCCAGGAGATCATCGCAGCCGCCGGGTTCACGACGATCCACTACACCGGGTTTGCGGACGAGTCAGTGATTCGGACGCTCAAGGAGAGCTACTCCCTTTCGATAAAAGATTGCTACAACCGGACCAATTGCTCGACTCACTTCTGGTTTGAAGAGGATGAGATTGACTTCTCCCTCTACCCAATTCCCGCCTGGATGGACGGAGTGACGTCCTACGAGGAAGGGGCCGGTCGTCATGAAGTTGGGATTCGGGATATCCCTTGGGACGGCCCCGACCAGCTTGAGAAGATCGTAGCCTTCACCGGCAGGAAACCTCCCAAGCTGGTGATCCTCTTCGGCGAAGCGGATTTACTCACCCGATGCCCGGCCTACGAATGGGAACGCAGGACGGGTCTTTCGATCGGACGCTGGAAAGTTTAGCCGTCGTAAGCGGCTTTCAAGGCGGCGATATCGAGCTTCTTCATCTCCATCATGGTGGCGGTCACGCGCCGGACCTTGGCGGCGTCGGGATCAAGCATCATCTCGAGCAAGGCTGCCGGGACGACTTGCCATGAGACGCCGAATTGATCCTTGAGCCAGCCGCAGGCTTGGCAGGATGGGTCTCCCCCTTCGTTGAGCTTGTCCCAGTAGTAATCCACCTCTTCCTGGGTTTCGCAGTCGATCTGGAATGAGATGGCCTCGCTGATCTTGAAGATCGGGCCGCCGTTGAGAGCGGTGAAGGTCTGGCCTTCGATCTGGAATCCGACGGCCATGACCGTTCCGGATTCCTGCCCGTGGTGCTCTTTGCCGACATCGCTATAGTAAGAGATGTTCTCGATCTTCGAGTTCTTGAAGACGGAGGTGTAGAAGCGGGCGGCTGGCTCGGCTTGACCGTCGAACCACAGGCAGGGACTGATTTTGGAGCGGAGTGACATGGCTTTGAATGAGGTTGCTTCAATACTGCGACGAATCGGGACGCGGCATTGGGACACTCGCCCGAGCTTTTCTCTTTTTCCACCGCGAATCCTTCGCCCTCGCCCTTGACTCGCCGGGCATGCGGGTGGAGAAGGGATAGGGCCCGGAGCGGCCCTCCAAGCCATGCACGTGAAGATCGGTGACACGGTGAGGCTTCCCGGATTCCCGGGATTGCTCAAGGTGGAGGATATCTCCGGCGCGCTGGGCACGGTCTGCTGGACCTCGGCCACCGGCAGCGTGATCCGCGGCGAGGTCTTCCTTTCCCAGCTCCAGCCCGCGGATTGGTATCAGGGTAAGCAAGGCTACACGGCGCACCTCGGCGAGCCGGTGCCTCCGCCCTTTGCAGAAGAGCGCTGGGATCCGCCGGCGGATGCCTAATCAGGCGGAGAGGACGAAGCCCGCTTCGATCCGGCTCCGGTCCTTCGCCGGCCGCACTTCCGCGGCCAGCGCGGCCATGAACTCGGTGTAGTGCACGAGCTCCAGACGTCCGTCGTGATGCTCGACGATGGCCGTCATGCTCTCGACCCAATCGCCGGAATTCAGGTACCGGATCTCACCCACCTGCTTGTCCTCCGGGGTGTGGATGTGGCCGCAGATGATGCCGTCGCAGTTGCGCTTGCGGGCGAAGTCTTGGAGTTGGATCTCATACTCGCCCACGAAGTTCACTGCGGACTTCACGCGTGCTTTGATCGCCTTGCTGACGGAGTAGTATTCCTTCCCGCGCCAAGCCCGGTAGCGGTTGTAGACGCGGTTGGCGCGAAGCAAGGCGTCGTAGCCGATCGCGCCAAGCACGGCCACCCACTTGTGGTTGGTGGAGACGGAGTCGAAGCCGTCGCCGTGAACAACCAGGTAACGCTTGCCGTCCACGCCCTTGTGGATGTGCTCCTTCACGAACTGCAGCTTGCCGAAGCCGAGGGGCAGGAAGCGCTCGAGGATGTCATCGTGATTGCCGCGGAGATAGACGACCTCGGTGTCGTCCTTCTCCATCTTCTTCAGCACGGTGCGGATGAATTTGCTATGGCGCTTGCGCCATTTGGTGCCCCGCTTGAGGGCCCAGCCGTCGATGATGTCGCCATTCAGCACCAGCTTCTCGCAGCGGGTGTGCTTGAGGAAGTCGATAACCTCGTGGACCTTCGAGTCTTCGGTGCCGAGATGAATGTCGGAGAGGAAGATGGTGCGGAAGTTTCGCTTCGGCCGTTTCTTGCGCTCCTTGAGAGTGAGCGTGACTGGGCCGCGCGCTTCGCTGGCCTCGACAAGGTGGCTCTCGAAGGCCTCCACGACTTGTTCCCATCCGAGGGATTCGGCGGATTGTCTGGCGCGGGCCCGGAACTTGTCATCGCGCCAGCGTTCCAGAGCTGAGAGGCACTCGGTTTGATAAGCCGAGCCATCGCCCTTGGCGCATTTCAGGCCGTTGCCACCGTGCTCCACGTGACGGGCGGAGGCGGCGTAGTCATGGCTGACGGTGACCAGACCACTGGCCATGCCTTCCAGGAGGACGTTGCCGAAAGTCTCGGTTTCGCTAGGAAAGAGCAGGATATCGGCCGAGGCATAGTGACGCGCGAGGTCCTCGCCCGTCTGCATTCCGGCGAAGTTTACGAAGGAATTCTCCACCTGCAGCTTCTCGCGCAGGGGGCCATCGCCCACGACCACGCAACGGAGATCCGGCACGCGCTCGCGCATCTTGCGGAAGCACTCCATCGCGAACGGGAGGTTCTTCTCGGCGGCCACACGACCCACCACAATGGCAACGGGTGACTCGGAGCGCGCACCCCACGAAGCTCGCAAGGTGGCGCAGCGTTTGGCGGGATCGAAGAGCAGAGTGTCCACGCCGCGTCCCAGGAGGCGGACGTTGTTAAAGCCCTCGCGGCGCAGCATGTCGACCACGTCGGTGGTGGGCGCCATCGTGAGATCCGCGCGGTTGTGGACGCGTTTGAGATAGGCCATCGCGGCCGGTTGCAGTCCGCCGAGGCGATACTGCTCCATGTACTGATGGAAGTTCGTGTGGAAGCCTGCGGCGACCGGGATCTCCAAGGCGTTGGCGGTCTTGATCGCGGAACTGCCGAGCGGGCTCTCGGTGGCCACATAGACGGCATCTGGGCGACGCTTCGTCCAGCGCTTGCGGAGCTTGAAAGGCCCGGGAAGCCCGACGCGGACTTCCTTGTATCCGGGCAGCGGGACCGATGCGGCGATGGTCTCCCCTTTTCCCCCACCCTCTCCCGTGCGGATCACATGGACCAAATGTCCCCGGCGGCGGAGTCCGTCGCAGAGGCGACCGAGCGTCATGGCCACGCCGTTGACGTCGGGAGCGAAGGTGTCGGTGACGATGTCAATTCTCATGGATAATCAAGTGTTCCAAACGAATCGCAATCAGGGTTTAGCATGACCGTAGCGGCCCGCGTTTCACCTTTCCTGTGTCGAATCCGACACCCGTCACCGGCATCGCCAGTTGGCTGGTGCTCAGACTACTCGTCGAAGTGGACCGAGTCCATGATCCGCGAGAATCGTGAGGGGTCAGCCGCGTGAGCGCTCCGGAACTGGGCGAGAAAGAAGAAATAAACTTCGTCCCTGGAGTGATAGAGCCGCGAACTCATCACCATGTCGGAGGAGACATAAGCGGAGTTATTCATCGTGCCGGACAACACGTGGTCCATGGTGCGGAATCTACCGCTTTGACCGATGCTGCGGCTGATCTCGCGGGCATTGCTGAAGCCCTTGTGCACATTCAAAGTTCTCAGGGCCGCATCGCCCTCGCGATACCACTGCTGAGGAGTGAGCTTGAAAGGATCCTGCCCATGGGTGGCCCAGACTACGGAAAACATCTCCGGGCTGGTGGCCGAGCGTGTGATGGCAGTGAAGGACCCCGGAGAATGAATGCGCGAAAAGCCGGGTGAGAGCGTGAAGTTCGACTTCCCGTAGTGATACCCGCCGGTCTTGCAGGATGCCAAAAATATCACTGTCAGGAGACAAACGGCACGTACGGCGAAACGCAGGGAGCGGAACATTCACCGCTTCTCTCATTCAGGGCGCACGGTGTCTACCAATTGGTCGGAGCCCGCGGGATGATCTCATGACCGGCGGCCCGGCCTCTCGCAGGCCCGCTAGGAAACCGCTTGCCTTCGGGGATTATCCGGGATAGTGAAGGGCCGTCGGTTGCGACCGGCAGGAGCCAATTCGACGGTTCCGCCCCCTCTTCCTGTCTTCATCGATGAGCGATGGTTCGAGGACTCCCTTGATGCTCATCGACACCGCCAGCCGCCGGGACTCCGCGCGGGCAGGCATCTGAATACATGACCCCGACCCCGTTCGAGGCGTTGCCGTTGGCCGCGCCTCTCCATCGCGCGTTGCGCGAACTCGAATACACCACCCCCTCGCCGATCCAGGCGCAAGCGATCCCGATCTTGTTAGAGGGACGCGATCTCCTCGGCTCCGCGCAGACCGGCACCGGCAAGACCGCGGGCTTCGCCCTGCCGATCCTGCACGCGCTGCATGAGAAGCCGAAACCGCTGAAGCAGAAGACCGCCCGCACCCTGGTGCTAACCCCGACCCGCGAGCTCGCGGTGCAGGTGGCCAAGAGCTTCACCACCTACGGTCGCCACGTCCGCTTCCGCCAGACCCTGATCTACGGTGGCGTGGGCCAAAACCCGCAGGTAGCCGCCATGAAGACCGGCGTGGACGTGCTGGTCGCCACTCCCGGCCGCTTGCTCGACCTGATCGACCAGAAGTTCCTCGACCTCTCCGGCGTGGAGTTCTTCGTGCTGGATGAAGTGGACCGCATGCTCGACATGGGCTTCCAACGCGATGTCACCCGCATTGTGGGGATGCTGCCGAAGCAACGCCAATCGCTGTTCTTCTCCGCCACCATGGCTCCGAACATCGTGAAGCTCGCGGAGACGATCCTGACCGAGCCTGCAAAGGTGACGATCGCCCCTCAGTCCACCACTGCAGAGCGTGTGGAGCAAAAGGTTGCCTTCGTGCACAAGGAGCACAAGCGCTCGCTGCTGGAGGAACTGCTCAAGGAGCAAGCCTCCGCCACGGACGCGAAGCTCACCATTGTCTTCAGCCGCACCAAGCACGGCGCGAACAAGCTGGCGAAGGGGCTTACCGCCGCCGGCTTCCAAGCCGATGCCATTCACGGCAATAAGTCGCAGGCACAACGTGAGAAAGCGCTCGAGCGTTTCCGCAAAGGCCTCGTGCCCGTCCTGGTCGCCACCGATGTCGCGGCCCGCGGCGTGGATGTGAAGGATGTGGGTCTGGTGGTGAACTACGATCTGCCCAACGAGCCGGAAGCCTACGTGCACCGGATCGGCCGCACCGGCCGGGCGGGTGCCGAAGGGCGCTCGGTTTCCTTCTGCTCGGAAGAGGAACTCGAATACCTGCGGGACATCGAGAAGATCATCCGCATGTCCGTGCCACGCTGGGACGACCATCGCTGGCATGACGACGCCGTGGCGGACCGCCACGCTCGGGGTGTTAGGGTTTCGGCCCCGGTCAAGGTCAATGCGAACAAGCCACCGAAGCGCCAAGGCGATCGGGGTAACCGCGGCGAGCGCCAGCCGCAGAATCAGACCCAAGCCAATCCGGGCGGTAGCGAAGCGGCCAACCCCGCAAGGCGTCGACGCCGACGCCGGAGTGGCGGTGGCGGAGGTCGTTTCCGCGGCTCCAGCACCAGCGCAGCCCGCTAAGCACCAGCATTTCAAAGCCGCTCCCGATCCGGGAGCGGCTTTTTCGTTTTCGCGGCAAGCGAGAGAAAAACCGGCGGCTTCACGTTTTCTAAAGGTAGCCTCTGACAATTTGACCCGCATGATCACGACCGGAAGCCGCCTCACCCTCATCCTCGCCGCGGGATCGTGCGCGCTGCTGCTGCCCGGCTGCATGAAGACGGGCACGACTTCCTCGCCAAACGTGACGCTCCCGGTCTCTTGGCGGAATGCTGCCGATTTCCCCACCGCAGCCCCGGATCACGATCTCTCGCGCTGGTGGAACCAATTCGGCGATGCCCGTATGAGCAGCTTGATCCGCGAGGCGCTCGCCGGAAACCGCGACATGGCGGCCTCGATGTCCCGCGTTCGTGAGGCGCTCGCCCGGAAGGCAGCGCAGCAAGCATCGCTCTTCCCCACCTTGGACTACTCCGGCGGCCGCAATACCAGCGCAGGCTTCAACGACTGGACCCGCACCGGCTCGGGCACCTCCTACTCCGCCGGCCTGAGCGCTTCTTGGGAGTTGGATTTCTTCGGCAAGAACCGGCAATCGATCCTTGCGGCGTCGGCAAGTGCCGATGCGACCAAAGAGAACTTCCACTCTGCTCAAGCGGCTTTGGCATCCGAAGTGGCACTCGCCTACATCGACTTGCGAGCCCTTGAGTCACGACTGGAAGTCGTGAAGCAAAGCGTGAAGACCCGGGAGGAAACCACGCAGCTCGCCTCATGGCGTCATCAAGCGGGCGAAATCGATGCGCTGCAACTGCGCCAAGCGGAATCCAGCTTGGAATCAGCGCGGGGCTCGATCTCCAGCCTCGAGCAAAACATCGGCCAGTCACGCAATCGCCTCTCCCTGCTCTGCGGTCGCACTCCGGGAGATGTTCGCTTGGGCGTCGGGTCCGTGCCCGTTCCGGGTAGACAGCTTGCGATCGGCATCCCTGCGGACACGATCCGTCAGCGTCCCGACGTCCGTGCTGCCGGCTACAACTGGATCGCCGCGATCGCCAACACCCGCTCGGCCGAGGCCGACAAGCTGCCCAGCCTGCGACTCAGCGGAAGCCTCGGTGTGAACACCCTGGCAAGCTCGAAGCTCTTCAATCCCGAATCCGCAGCCGCGGGCATCATCGCAGGCATCTCCGGTCCCATCTTCGATGCCGGACGGATCCGGGCAAACATCGCGGCACAGGGCGAGGCCGAACAGCAGGCGCTACTCTCCTACGAGTCCAGCATCCTCACCGCTCTATCGGAAGTGGAGGATGCCCTGATCGCCTGCCGCCGCACGGAGGAGCGAATGGTATCCGTGGAGAAGGCCGCCGCCGCAGGTCGCGAGGCATCCAAGTTGGCCACCCAGCGCTACCGCACCGGGGTGATCGACTTCCTCACCGTGCTCGATGCCCAGCGCAACGACCTCGCGCAGGAAGAGAGCCTCATCAATGTCCGCGCGGATCGCGCGGCAGCCCACATCCAACTTTACAAGGCGCTCGGCGGCGGTTGGTCCGCAGGCTCCTGAACCCATTCTTCGCACCCGCAATGTCCAAGAAAGATTCATCCGAAGATCTCGCCGCCATTATTGCCCGCGGCAAGTCGCGCCCTGTTAGAAAGTGGTTCTTCATCGCCTTCGGCCTTGCCGCGGTCGGTTCCGGCACTTGGTACTACAAGTCTCGTGAAAGCGAAGCTCCCCAGGGGCCCGAGTACCTCACCCAGCCCTTGGAGCGGGGTGATCTCTCGATCGAAGTCACCGCCACCGGCACGCTCGCCCCGATCAACCAGGTGACCGTGGGTAGCGAGCTGTCCGGCACTGCCGCGGAAGTCTATGTCGACACCAACGATCTGGTGAAGAAGGGGCAGCCGCTGGCGAAGCTCGACACCACAAAACTCGAAAGCCAGACCGAACGCAGCCGTGCCGTGCTGCTCGCAGCCAAGGCACGGGTAAGCCAGGTCGAAGCCACCCTGAAGGAAAGCGAGGCATCGCATGCCCGCCTGCAGGAGCTTCACAAGCTCAGCGGCGGCCAGACTCCTTCCAAGGCGGAGATGGAAACTTCCGAAGCCACCGTCACCCGCGCGCACGCGGACCTCGAAAGCGCGAAGGCCTCGGTGGCCCAGGCGGAAGCCGACCTGAAGTCGATCGAGCGCGACCTCGGCAAGACCATCATCCGCTCGCCCGTCGATGGCACCGTGCTTTCGCGCAAGCTGGAGGTCGGCCAGACCGTGGCGGCATCCTTCACCGCTCCCGAGCTCTTCATCATCGGTGAGGACCTGCGCAAGATGGAGCTGAACGTGGCCGTGGGTGAGGCCGAGATCGGCCGCCTCGAAGCCGGACAGGAAGCCGAGTTCGAGGTCTCCACCTGGCGGCAGCGCGTTTACAAGGCCTCCGTGAAAAAGGTCCTGTTCGGCTCCGTGATCACGAACAATGTGGTGACCTACAGCACCGAGCTCGAAGTGAACAACGACGACCTCAGCCTGCGTCCCGGCATGACTGCCACGGCGAACATCTTCGTCGCGAAGAAGGAGAACATTCTCAAGGTTTCGAATGCAGCCCTGCGTTTCGATCCCGTCGCGGCGGCCAAGCTCGGCAAGCCGGAGGAAGAGGATGGGAAGCGCACGCTGGTGCAAAACCTCTCCCCGGGTGGTGGTCGCTGGCGCCGCCTGGCCGGTGGTGGCGGAGGCGCCGCCGGATCTCCTGACCCGAAGAAAGGCGCCCGCATCTGGGTGCTCAAGGACGGTCAACCGGTCGAGATCCCGGTCACCGTCGGCATCACCGATGGCAATGACACCGAGGTCTCCGGTGAAGGCTTGAGCGAGGACATGAAGGTGATCGTGAGCGCGAAACCCGTGACCGCCGCCTGAGAATGGAAAGTCTCATCGAGCTCAGGTCCCTCACCAAGACCTACGGCAAGGGTGATGCCGAGTTCCAAGCGCTCAAGGGCGTGGATCTCGACATCAACAAAGGCGAGTTCGTCGCCGTGATGGGTCCCAGCGGCTCGGGCAAGTCCACGCTGATGAACCTGCTCGGCTGCCTTGATACCCCGACCACCGGTTCCTACGTCTTCGATGGAATCTCCGTGGACCAACTCAACAAGGACCAGCGCTCGCTGCTGCGTCGTCACGCCCTCGGCTTCATCTTCCAAGGCTTCAATCTGCTCGCGCGCACCTCCGCTCTGGAGAATGTCGAGCTTCCTTTGCTCTATCGCGGCTACACCCGCCGCGAACGCCATGAGATGGCACGTGCCGCTCTGGCCAGCGTGGGTCTCCCCGACAAGGAGCGGAACACTCCGGCGGAACTTTCCGGTGGCCAGCAGCAACGCGTCGCCATCGCCCGCGCGATCGTCACGAATCCCGGCACGCTCTTCGCCGACGAACCGACCGGTAACCTCGATTCGAAAACCACGCTGGAGATCATGGAACTGCTCTGCCGTCTCAATGAGGACCGCGGCATCTCGATCCTGATGGTGACCCACGAAGACGACGTGGCGCACTATGCAAAACGAATCGTCCATGTCCGCGACGGCCTGATCGGCTCGGACGTCGTCAACGAAAATCGCCCGGCCCGGGCCAAGAAGCCATGACGTCCATGTTCTGGAATGCTTTCATCATCGCGCTGCGGGAGATCCGGCGGAATCTCACCCGCGCCTTCCTCACCGTGCTTGGCGTGGTGATCGGTGTGGCGGCAGTGATCACCATGGTCACGCTCGGCAGCGGTGCCACCGAGGCTCTGAAGCAAGGGATCTCCAAGCTCGGTAACAACCTGCTCACGCTCCGGCCCGGCCAAGGCTGGGGGCCGTCCGCCGCGCCGCTCTTCAGCGCCACGGACGTGGACATGATCCGCAACCAGGTTCCCGGCATCCGTCACATCACGCCGATGTCGAATACCAACGTGCAGGCCATTTACGGCGAGGAAGCCCGCCAGACCGATGTCCAAGGCACCTACCCGGAATACTTCCCGATCGGAAACTGGAAGATCGCCAGTGGTCGCTTCTTCGAGATGGATGAGCTGAATGAAGGCGCTCCGGTCGCAGTCATCGGCGAGACGATCAAGAAGGAGCTCTTCAATGGACGTGACCCGCTCGGAGAGAAGATCCGCCTGCTGAATACCGCCGTCACCGTGATCGGCGTGACCGAAGTGAAGGGACAGGCCGGATGGGGCGATGACCTGGATGACAACATCATCATCCCGATCACCACCCTGCAGAGCCGCCTGAACGGCCAGATGTTCAAGCAGAACGTCAACCAGATCATGATCTCCACGGAGGACGGTTATCCGACCGACGCGGTCATGGCGGACATCACCTCGCTCATGCGCGAAAGGCGCAATCTCGCTCGCACGGTATCCAACAACTTTTCGGTAACCGATACCCGCCAGATCGCGGAGGTGATGAGCTCGAGCGTGAAGACCATGACGGGACTGCTTGGCGCGGTCGCGGGAGTCAGTCTTCTGGTAGGCGGTATCGGCATCATGAATATCATGCTCGTGTCCGTGACCGAGCGCACGCGCGAGATCGGCATCCGCATGTCCATCGGCGCACGGGCTAGGGAGGTCATGCTCCAGTTCCTGGTGGAGGCCGTCACCCTATCCTGCGTGGGCGGGCTGAGCGGGATCGGCTTGGCCTATGGCCTGTGTTACGTGCTCTCGCCCTTGGTCGGCGCGCCCTTCACCTTCGATCCGAAGATCAATATCATCGCCGTCATCTTCTCGGCTGCCATCGGCGTGCTCTTCGGCTTCATGCCTGCCCGTCGTGCCGCCAAGCTCGATCCGATCGAAGCCTTGAGGCACGAGTAAGCATCCCTATCATCCAGCACCGTGCGCCTTCTCGTCATCGAGGATGATCCCCTCCTTCGCCACAGCCTGACCGAAGGGCTGCGGGAGGAGGACTACGCCGTGGATGCGGCGGAAGACGGCCCGGAAGGATTGGCGAAGGCGAGCGATGCCGGTTACGACGCGATCATCCTGGACGGCATGCTTCCCGGCTTCGATGGCTGGGAGTTGCTGCTCCGTTTGCGGCGTGAGAAAGCCACTCCGGTGCTGATGCTCACCGCGCGCGATGCCATTCCTGATCGCATTCGCGGGCTCGATGCCGGAGCCGACGACTACCTCACCAAGCCCTTCGATTTCGACGAGCTTCTGGCCCGCCTGCGTGCCCTGATCCGCCGCAGTTCCGGCGCGGGATCGAATCTGATCGAGATCGGCGAGATCACCGTGGACACCGGCGGCAGGACGATCAGTCGCAATCATGAGGTGGTATCCCTCACCGCCCGCGAGTATCGCTTGGTCGAGTATCTGGCGTATCACCGTGGCAGCGTGGTGAGCCGCACGGAGCTCTACGAACACCTCTTCGACGAGAACGAGGATACGCTCTCCAATCTCCTCGACGTGCACGTATCGAACGTGCGCAAGAAGCTGGGCGCATCCTTCATTTCCACCCGCCGCGGTCACGGCTACTGCATCGAATGAGGCGCTATTTCCAATCGGTGCGGTGGAGCATGATGCTGTGGTATGGCCTGATCCTGCTCGTGCTCATCGCAGGTCTCTGCCTGCTGGCCTTCCGCCTCGCGGCGAATGACAAGACCGACCAGATCGACCGCGAGATCCGCGGCTTCCAAGGGACATTCTTCCGCGCCCTCTTCGCTTCCAAGCCGGTGGAAAAGAAGAATGAAAAGAAGAGCGACATGGATGAAATCCGCGAGCGCCTCCGCAACCCCGGTGATGTCTCCGCCTTCCCGCCCGAACTGCATGCGCTCTTTTCCGGTGAGGGCGGCGGATGCTACCTCGCCTTCTGGGATGCGGACGGCAGCCCGCTCTTCGTTTCCGCGAATGCGCCGGAAGGCCTGACCCCGCCGGTGCAGGCCACGGATGGCCCGCCGCGCTACGTCGAGAAGAAGAACTTCCGCGAACATCACCGCAAGGGCTCCGATGGAATCAGCTCGATCATCGGCCGCGATATCAGTGCGGAGCAAGGCGACTTGGTGCGCTTCGGTTTGCTTCTCGCTCTTGGCGGCGGCGCGCTGTGGTTGCTAGGTCTCTCCGGCGGTTGGTGGCTCGCAGGCCGTGCCTTGAAGCCCATCGACGACATCGGGCTCACGGCCACGCGGATCGCCGCGGGTAACCTCGACCAACGCATCGAGATCGCCAATACCGACAACGAACTCGGACGTCTGGGGCGGGTGCTGAATGAAACCTTCGACCGGCTTTCGGATGCCATCGAACGCCAGAAGCGTTTCACCGGCGATGCCTCTCATGAGCTGCGCACACCGGTCACCATCATCCTTTCTGAAACGCAGCGGGCCCTGAAGCGCGAACGTGAGCCGGAACAATACCGCGAGATCATCGGCACCTGCCGCGCTGCGGCGGAGCGCATGCGGGCCTTGGTCGAATCCTTGCTCATCCTCGCGAAGCAGGACCTGCCAACCGTGGGTGCCGCGCATGTGCCCTGCGACTTGGCGGAGATCACTGCCGGCGTGGCCGACCTGCTCCAGCCGATGGCGGACGAGCATGCGACCAAGATCGAACGGGAGCTCTCCCCCGCCCTGCTCCAAGGTGATCCCCATTCCCTCGCCATGGTGGTGCAGAATCTTCTCTCGAATGCCTTGGTTCATCCGCCCGCAGGAGGGATTGTTAGGGTGCGGACCCTCCTGCGTTCCGAAGGCTCGCTGCTTGAGGTTTCGGACTCCGGCCCCGGCATCCCCGCGGAGCACTTGCCACACCTCTTTGATCGCTTCTACCGCGCCGACTCGGCCCGCGGTCCGGCCAATGGCCACACCGGTCTCGGTCTGGCGATCGCGAGATCGGTGGTGGAAAGCCACGGCGGGAAAATCGAAGTCGAGAGTTCCCCTGCGGGAGGCACCTTGTTCCGCGTGGTATTTCCTGCTGCGTCATAGCAGCGCCGGGTAGCTCAGTCCGCTTGCCAAGCCCCGCTCGCCCGGGCACTTAAGCGATAGGAATGCGGATACTTATTTACGCCATGGGCAGCGCCGGGGATGTGCATCCCTTCCTCGGTCTCGGCCGTGCGCTTCAGGCCCGCGGGCATGAAGTCTTCGTGGCCACCAGCGCCTTTTTCGAGGAGTTGGTGAAGCGCGCCGGGCTTGAGTTCCGCGCCTTGGGAACCGTTGCCGACTTCGAGCGAGTTCAGGGCGATCCGCATATCTGGCACCCGCGCAAGGCGCTCGCCTCGGTGGTGAAGAATGCGGTCGACCCGAGCTACGAAGCGATCCTGGAGATCGCCAAAGAGTTGCATCTGCCCGGGCAGACCGTGATCGTTGCGAGTTCCCTTGCATGGGGAAGCTTCGCCGCACGAGACCTGTGGGGCATTCCGATCGTGAGCGTTCACCTCGCGCCATCCCTCTTCGTGAGCGAGTATCGGCAACCCGTTCTCCACGGAGCTCCGGTTCCACAGAATGCGCCGCGATGGATGAAGCGCACCCAGTGGTGGGCGGCGGGTCGAGTGGTCGACTTTCTCGTTCTGCCGGGACTCAACCGCTTCCGGAAGAGCGTCGGGCTTCCACCTGCGAGGAACATGCTTCATAGCTGGCACTCGCCCGATCGGGTGCTCGCGCTCTTCCCGGATTGGTTCGGCCCTCCTCAACCGGATTGGCCGCAGCAGACACGCATTACCGGCTTCCCGATGTTCGATGAAGCGGGCATCCGCGATCTGCCCGGTGATCTCGCGGACTTCCTCGATGGCGGCGAGGCACCGGTGATCTTCACACCGGGCAGCGCGATGGATCGCGGCCATTCCTTTTTCGATGAAGCGGTGAAGGCACTGCAAATGACTGGCAAGAGAGGCATCCTTCTCAGTCGCTTTCCGGACACGATTCCATCCCATCTTCCGGAAGGAATCCGTCACTACCCCTTCGTGCCCTTCAGCCAGGTACTGCCCCGCGCTGCAGCGCTGGTCTATCATGGCGGCGTCGGCACCTGCGCCCAAGCGCTGCAGGCAGGCATCCCCCATCTTCTCCAGCCGATGGCCCATGACCAACTCGACACCTTGAGCCGCGTGCGGGATCTCTGTGTCGGAGATGGCCTGCATCCCCGGCAATTCAAGGCGAAGAGGATTGCGGCGATGCTCGACCGTCTCATCGGGGATACGGCCTTGAAGCAACGGGCCCGCGAGATCGGCACGCGTTTCCGGGTGAAGGAGTGGATGAATGAAAGCTGTCGGGTGATCGAAGAAGCGATCACCAAGCGCTAGCATCCACGCGTCACACTTCGCTCCGGTTTTGTTTGCAAGGGGACGCCCGGGGCGGAAGACTCCGCGCCGCTCCTGTCCGCTCGCGCCAGATGAAAGTCGTCGCCGTTGCCAATCAAAAAGGTGGCGTGGGGAAAACCACCACCGCGCTCAACCTGTCCGCTGCCCTCGCCCTCCGCGGGCAGCGCGTCCTCTTGATCGATCTCGACCCCCAGGCGAATACCACCAGCGGTCTCGGGCTCGATGTGGATGGCGATGCCACCGTCTATCCCGCCCTGCTCGGCGAGGCGAACGTGCGCGACAAGATCATGGCCTCCGGTCGCGATAATCTTTCGGTGATTCCTTCGCACATGGATCTTGCCGGGGTGGAGATCGAGCTCGCCCGCGGGGATGACCATCTGGTCCGCCTGCGGACCCATCTTCAGGGGCTGAAGCCCAATGATTTATTCGACTTCTGCCTCTTGGATACCCCTCCTTCCCTGGGCGTCCTGATGACCTCCGCGCTGGCTGCGGCCGATGAGATCCTGATCCCGCTCCAGTGCGAGTGGTTCGGTCTCGAGGGCTTGGCGAAGATCGTCCACGTTATCGACCAGATCCGCGAATCAGGAGCAAACCCTGATCTGACGCTGGAAGGCATCGTGATGACCATGTTCGACGGACGCACGAATCTGGCCAAGCAGGTGGTGGACGAGGTGGGCAACTACTTCCCCAACCAACTCTACCAAACGGTGATCCCCCGCACGATCCGTCTCGGGGAGGCTCCCAGCCACGCCAAGACCATCTTCGAACACGATCCGGACGGCATCGGCGCGAAGGCCTACTACGGGCTGGCGGACGAGTTCCTGACCCGCCACGCGGCGGTGGGACCGGCCTTGGCCTGAGACCGACCCGGAGCCCGGCTGGAACTCGCTGGTTGTCCTTGGGAAACGGGGATTCCCCTTGACCCAGCGGGGGGCTGATCCCCATAGTTCGACGGCTACCGGAATATTCGGAATGCTTAAGTTTTTCGCTCCTCGACAAACGGCGGACGGTGCCGCGCCGGGGTAGTGCAGACCGTCACTCACCTTTTCCAAATCGCTCGCCACCAGAATGTTTTCTCGCTTATTCGGAAGCTGGTTTTCCAACGACATCGGCATCGACCTCGGCACTGCAAATACACTCGTCAACGTTAAGGACCAAGGAATTGTACTCCGCGAGCCCTCGGTGGTCGCGGTCAAGGCAGGCACCAATGAGGTGCTTGCTGTCGGAGACGATGCCAAGCGCATGCTCGGGCGCACACCGGGCAATATCGTCGCGATCCGCCCCCTCAAGGACGGGGTGATCGCGGATTTCGAAGTGACCGAGGCCATGCTCCGGCACTTCATCCGCAAGGCGAACAACAATCGCCGCCGCAACAATCCCCGCGTGGTCATCGCGGTGCCCTCCGGCATCACCGAGGTGGAGCGCCGCGCCGTCAGCGAATCCGCCGAGCAAGCGGGCGCCCGCGAGGTCCACATCGTCGAGGAGCCGATGGCTGCCGCGATCGGGGTGGGCCTACCGGTCATGGATGCCTCCGGTAACATGATCGTGGACATCGGCGGTGGCACCACTGAGGTCGCCCTCATCTCTCTCGGCGGCATCGTCTTCGCCCGTTCCGTCCGCACCGCGGGCGATGAGCTGGACGAAGCGATCGTGTCCTACATGAAGCGCGCGTATAACCTGATGATCGGGGAACGCACCGCGGAGGACATCAAGATCCGCCTCGGCTCGGCAGCACCGCTGCCGAAGGAAATCACCATGGACGTGAAGGGCCGCGACCTTGTCGCCGGCCTGCCGAAAACCATCACCATCACCTCGCAGGAAATCCGCGAGGCCATGTCAGATCCGCTTTCGACCATCGTGGACGCCGTGCGCACGACGCTCGAGCGCTGCCCGCCGGAACTCGCCGCCGACCTCGTGGACCGGGGAATCGTGCTGGCCGGGGGCGGAGCACTCCTCCGTGGCTTGGACCGCCTTCTCCGGGAAGAAACCGGACTGCCCGTGCACGTCGCCGAGGATCCTCTCAGCGCGGTGGCGGAAGGTACCGGCAAGATGCTTCAGGAGATCGAGGTGCTGAAGCGGGTGACCACATCATCCCACTACTGACCTGACCGGCATCGCCGGGCGCTCCTCGCCATGAGGCCGCTCAATCTTCTCGCATTCCTGCTCTTTCTCTGGGGCGCCGCTTGGGCGCTCACCAGAAGTGAGCGTACGGTCCGTGAGATCCAGCGCACCTACTACTCCTGGCTCACGCCATTCCTCAATGCGGGCTCCACCATGGAGACGGAAGCCCGCACCTTCCTCGATGAGGTCGATCACTCGAAGAAGCTGGAGGAAGAGCTCCGCATCATCCGCACCGACTACGAACGCCTCAAGCAGGTGGAGGCCCACTCCCTCGAGGTGGATGCCGAGAATGCCCGTCTGCGGCGTGCGCTCGATTTCCAGAAGCGGATGGATTTCAAAGCCAGTGCGGCCCGCGTGATCCGGCGTCAGCCCACCACCTGGTGGCAGACGGTCGAGATTGATCGCGGTAGCGAGGGCGGCGTGGCGGTCCACCAACCGGTCGTCGCCGATGGCGGCTTGGTCGGGAAGGTCGACCGGGTAGGCGATAAACTTTCCTCGGTGATTCTTCTCACCGACGAAGCATGTCAGGTATCCGTGCAGGTCGAGGGGACGCCCGAAGTGGGCATCCTCAGCGGCCAGCGCGGGCAATATGAGAGGGAGCCCCTGCTCCGTCTCCGTTTCCTTTCCGCGAAGGCCCGGATCAGTCCGGGCACCCGCGTGTTCACCACCGGCCTCGGGGGACTGTTTCCCGCGAATGTTCTGGTGGGCACCATCGAGTCGGTTGAACCCGGCACGCTGGATACCGAAGCTTTGGTCCGACCATCGGTCGATTTCACGGATCTGGGCACGGTATTCCTCCTTCCGCTGCCATGATCTGATGCCGTGATCCGTTACTCCCTCAGCATACTCCTGATGATCCTGTTCGCCCTTGTGGCGCAGCAGTTCATCCCTGCGCTGACCGGGGTCTACAACTCGCGCTTGCTGCTGGTCACGCTGGTCTTCCTCTGCGCTTCGGTCACGGTCGGACCGCCGGTGATGCTGGCGCTGGCTTTCATCTGCGGATTCCTTTGGGACGCACAGGGAGCGCTAGGTCCGGCGGGGGGGGATCCGGAGGTCTACAAGTATCCCGCGGAATCCTTGCGCTTCGGCTACTCGATCGTGCTCTACGGTCTGATCGGCTACCTGATGCAGGGCATCCAGCCCCTGTTCCGCCAGGGCAAGTGGCAATTCTCGACCTTCCTCGTGGGGGTCTCGATCTTCATCTATCTGGTCGCGGAATTCCTCATCATCAATTTCGTCCGCGGGGATTTCCGTTTCCCCCGCGCGACCCTGTTCCAGATCGTATTCACCTCGGTGCTCACGATGCTGTTCTCGCCCGTCGTGTTCTGGATCCTGTTCCAGATCGCGGAGAAGTTCGGGTATGAGATCAGGTTCGAGGGCTTGAAAAAGAAACCGCGTCGTCGACGCACTTTGGCATGATCATCGAACCTCGTTATCGTCTCCGGGTTTACCTGCTTACCGCGCTTGTGTTGGGCGGCTTCGGGGTCCTTCTCGGTCGTCTTTACGAGTTCCAGATCGAGAAGCGCGAGGAGTTCCAGAAGGACGTCCCCGGCCCTCGCCAGATCACGGTCCGCGAACCCGGTGTCCGCGGCATCATCAAGGACCGCCACGGGGTCGAGTTGGCGCGAAACAAGCGCAAGTATGAGGTCTCGTTCAATCTCCAGGAAATCCACGACGCCTATCGTCTGCAGCAGAGCGACGGCCCGGTGGTGGAGGTGGCCGCTTGGGAAAAAGGGATGAAGCGCACCCGCAAGGAAGCGGACATCCTGACCATCGTGAAGAAGCGGATCATCCCCCCGCTCCAGGATCTGGGTCTCGCGAAGGACTTCAACTCCAAGGCCCTCGTCAGCCACTACAAGACCCACGGCGGACTTGTACCTTTCACCTACACCACGGACATCGACTACGAGCAGTTCGCGCGCTTCGCGGAACACTCGCTCGAGCTGCCCGGCGTTTACCTCAATGTCCGCCCGCAGCGGGAATATCCCTACAAGGCGCTCTCTTGCCACACGCTCGGCTATCTCCGCCAGTGGGCGAAGGGCGACATTCCCGAAGACGCCTACAACAAGTTCGGCTATCAGTATGTGGGCGATGATGTCGGCGTGGCCGGCGTCGAAGCGACCCTCGACGACATGCTGCGCGGGGTGACTGCCGACAATCCGGACGGTGCCGAGGGCTGGAAGACCATCGTCAAGAACGAGAAGGGCAAGATCATCGGGGAGCTTGTCGATGCCCAGGAGCCCGGGACCGGCGCCGAGGTGACCCTGACCATCGATGCCGAGGTCCAGTACCTCCTTTCAAATGTCCTCCGGCGTGCCGGCGTCGCTTCCGGCGTGGTGATGGACGTCCGCACCGGCGAGATCCTGGCCATGGCCTCGATCCCCGACTACGACCCGAACGACTACGTTCCTAGTATCACGGTCGCCAAAAAGAAGGAATACGACGAGAACAAGCTCCACCCGATGATCGACCGCTCGATCAGCGCTTTCTCGCCGGGCTCGACCTTCAAGATCCCGACCGCCCTGGTCGGGGCGATCTACGGCAAGGCTACCAACAACTACAACTGCAGCGGTTCCGTGCGCTACGGCTCGATGGCCGTGCGCTGCTGGATCGCCAAGCAGAGCGGTGGCAGCCATGGCTCGCTTAGCCTGCCCGAGGCCATCCAGGTTTCCTGCAACCCTTACTTCATGCAGCTCGCGGGTTCGCTCGGCCCCACGAAGATGAACGAGGGCTTCAGGATGCTCGGCTTTGGCGAGAAGACCGGTGTCCCCTTGCCTGGCGAATACCCCGGCATGATCATCGGCAACCGCGCATGGCGCCGCAAGAACCCCAACGAAAAGGCTGAAGGCGTGAACATGGGCTTCGCCGCCATCGGCCAGGGCAACTCGCTCGCTACGCCGCTTCAGCTTTGCGCCATGATCTGCAGCGTCGCCAATGGCGGTCGCTACTATCACCCCCGCCTCGTGAAGAAAGCCGTCGACCAAAGAGGCAACGTGCTGGTCGAGGACGCTCCGCGGCTCAAGGTGGACTTGGTCAAGGAAGGCATCAAGGCCTCGGACATCGAGTTCATCCGCAAGGGCATGTGGAAGGCGGTCAACGAGCAACGCGGCACCGCCGGCCGAGTGAAGATCCCCGGCTACGAGATCGCCGCGAAGACCGGCACCGCGCAGGCCGAGATGGTGGGCAGCTACCAGCGCCACAATTCATGGACCATGGCCTTCGGCCCCTATGAAGACCCGCGCTACGCCGTGGTCATCTTCGTGCACGACGGCAAGTCCGGCGGCAAGGTCTGCGGTCCGCTCGTCCACCTCGTGATGCGCGGCCTCTTCTCCCGTGATGAAGGGATGAAGCTTCCCCTCCACCCTCTCGACCCGGTCCCCGGCAAGCTGGAAGCCATTGACGAGATCCCGCTTCCCGAAGACGTCCTCGCCGCGATCGATGTCACCCAGGACGACGGCGAGACCGGCGACGAAGCTGCCGACGCCGCCGCAGCGGCCGGCATCGTCCCCGGCAACCCCGAGAACGATCAACCCGCAGTAGCCCCCAGCCCCACCATCACTCTCGAAGCGGACGCCGAAGGCACCGTGGCTCCTCGCAAGAAGCAGGAGCCCGCCAAGCGCAACCGCTAATCCCCTTTCCCACCTCCTGTCTTAACAAATCCATGATTCAGAAAATCAAACGCTTCCTTGGAATCGGGCGACCGAACCCCAAGGAGGGCAACACGGTTATCGTCAATGTCGAACGCTTGGAGCGACGCGTCGCCCTCCTCGATAACGGCGTCCTGGAAGAATACACCGTCGAGCGCGAAGGCGAACAGAACATCGTCGGCGGTATCTTCAAAGGCCGCGTGAAGAACATCGAACCGGGCCTCAAGGCCATGTTCGTCGACATCGGCCTCGACAAAAACGCCTTCCTCCACTTCTGGGACGCCATCCCTGCCGCTCTCGATGCCGGTCTCGAAGAGATCGAGCGCGCGAGCAGCAACAAGAAGAAGCAACAGCAGAAGATCACCTCCAAGGACATCCCGAGCATCTACCCGATCGGCTCGGAGATCATGATCCAGGTGTCCAAGGGGCCGATCGGCACCAAGGGCCCGCGTGTCACCACGAATATCTCCTTGGCCGGTCGTTACCTGGTGCTCATGCCCTTCACCGAGCAGTTCGGCATCTCCCGCAAGATCGAGGACCCGAAGGAGCGCCTGCGCCTGCGCAAGATCATGCAGAAGCTCAGCGTGCCGGAAGGTATGGGCATCATCATGCGCACCGTGGCTCACGGCACCCGTGCCCGCCACTTCGTCCGCGACCTCGCCATGTTGCTTGAGCAGTGGGGTGCGGTGGAAGACAAGCGCGACTCCGGCCCGGCTCCCCTCTGCGTGTTCCAAGAGCCCGGCCTGATCGAGCGCACCGCCCGCGACTTCCTCACCGATGAAGTCGACCAAGTGCTCTGCGACAGCGCGGAAACCACCGAGTTCATCCGCGAAATCGCCGGCAAGGTGTCGCGCCGCGCCAAGCGCCGCATCCATCATCTGCCGACCTCGCAGCCGATCTTCGAGGCGGTGAATATCCAGAAGCAGATCGACGAGGCCTTCTCCCGCCAGGTCTGGCTGCCCTGCGGCGGTTATATCGTGATCGATGAAACCGAAGCCCTCATCTCCATCGACGTGAACACCGGCCGCAACCGCGGCTCGAAGGACGTCGACAAGATGATCTTCGAGACCAACGTCGAGGCCGCCCAGGAAGTCGCCCGCCAGCTCCGCCTGCGCAACATCGGCGGTTTGGTCGTGGTCGACTTCATCGACATGCGCCACCGCAAGGACCAGCAGGCCGTCTACAAGGCGATGAAGGATCGCCTCAAGAAGGACAAGGCCAAGACCCAAGTCCTGCAGATCTCCTCCATCGGCCTGATGGAGATGACTCGCCAGCGCCTGAATGAGTCGCTGCGCGACACCATGTTCGAGCCCTGCCCCTATTGCCAGGGCCGCGGCCGCGTGAAGACCCCGATGACCATGAGCGTCGAGATCCAGCGTCGCATCGTGACCGTCATCAACAAACACCGCGACCAAGCGGGCGACCTCGTCATCGTGGTCAACCCCGACGTGCTCACCCGCTTCAAGACCGAAGACGGCAAGCACCTCGTCGAGCTAGAGCGCCAGCACTCCGGCCGCCTCATCTTCCGCTCGGATCCATCGCTCCACCGCGAGCGCTTCCTGATCATCGACTCCGCCACGGAGAAGACGATCGACCAAGGCTGATCCGGCCTTCACTCAGAGGCGCCGCCTCGCAAGGGGCGGCGCCTTTCTTTTAAGGAGCAGCGACCTTACTGTCGCTGGCACCGTCCCGGGCGGCGACATCCCTCACAGCTGGAGTCCCATACTCCTTTGGTAAATCAGCGCTCCAGTAGGATCTCTCCACCGCGCACTACCAGATCCACACTCCCTTTCAGCGTCTTGTCGAGGAAGGGCGTGTTACGGCTCTTCGACTTCATGAACTCCGCCGTGAAGGTCGTGCTGCCCTCGGGATCGAAGAGAATGAATTCGGCGAACTTCCCTTCCTCCACCGGCACCGCTTCCAGCCCCATCAGGCGACGCGGCTCGGCGGAATAGCGCTTCACCAGCACATCCCAGCCCAGCTCTCCCCGCGAAATGAAGCGGTCATACATCGACACCAGCGCGGTATCCATCCCGGTGATCCCGTTCGGCGCGCTCACGAAATCCTGCGCCTTCTCAAAGGGCGTATGCGGCGCGTGGTCGGTCGCCAGCAAGTCGAAGACACCGCTCTTCAATCCCTCTAACAGAGCCTCGTTGTCCGCCCGCGTGCGCAGTGGCGGGTTCATCTTGTAGTGGGTGTCGTAGTCGCCGATGTCCTCATCGATGAACATCAGGTGATGCGGTGCCACCTCAGCGGTCACCTTCACGTCTCCGCGCTCCTTCCACCACTTGATCGTTTCCATCCCCAGCTTGCTGGAGACATGCTGGATGTGGATGTGCGCGCCGGTCGCATGCGCCAGCCGGATATCCCGGTCCAGCATGATCTCCTCCGCGCAGGCGGGGCTGCCCTTGATCCCGAGCCGGTAAGCCATCGGCCCGTCGTTCAAAGCACGCGGACCCGCCAGCTCGTGGACTTCGCAATGGCTTGCAAAAAACATCCCGAACTCGCTCGCATACTGCATCGCCCGGTAGAGCACCGCGGCATCGCCCACGCCGTCACCGTCATCGGTCAGCATCTTCACTCCCAGGCTGCGCATGCCATCGATGGCCGCCAGTTCCTTGCCCTCGCGGCCCTTCGTGATGCAGCCGGAGGTGTAAACCGGGATCCGCGAAACCGCCTTCGCCTTGTCCAAAACCATCTTCACCACCGTGGCGGAATCGATCGCCGGAGAGGTATTCGGCATCATCACCACGCCCGTGATCCCGCCGTTGATCGCCGCCTCCGTGCCGCTCGCGATGTCCTCCTTCGCCTCGAAGCCCGGCTCGCGGAAGTGCACGTGGGCATCGAACATCGCAGGCATCAGCAGTCGCCCCCGGCCCTCGATCACCTTCGCCCCTTCTGGAACGCTGAGCCCCGCCCCGACCGCCTTGAAGCTGCCGTTCTCCACCAGCACGTCGGCATCCCGGAACTCGGGCGAATCTTCGGAAACCACGCGGACCTGGCGGATGAACAGCACGTCGGACATGGCCGCTTCATGCCATCCCGCCCCCGCCCCGTCCAGTGCCGCGAAAGGAGATCGACGCCATACACGCCAGCCTCCCACACTTCCGCCCAAAAGCATGGAACCCCGCATCACCCTTCTCACCCTTGGCGTTGCCGATCTCGCCCGCTCCGTCGCCTTTTATCGCGATGGTCTACGCTGGCCCACCACCTACAAGGACGGCGATGGCGTCGCCTTCTTCGATCTCTCCGGTACCAAGCTCGGTCTCTACGGCCTGCATGCTCTTTGCGAGGACATCTCCCCGGACACCCGGCCCGCCAGCGGCGGTTTTAGCGGCATCACCATCGCCCACAATGTCCGCACCAAGGAGGAAGTCGCTGCCGTCCTCGCCGAGGCGGAACGTGCCGGAGGCCGGATCGTCAAGCCCGCCCAAGACGTCTTCTGGGGCGGCCACAGCGGCTACTTCACCGATCCCGATGGACACCACTGGGAGGTGGCATGGAATCCCATGATGCCGCTGGATGAGACCGGATTCATGACCATGCCCGGTTGACACCTGAATCACTCGCCCAGCCTCTGCGTCCAGCTTGCCACCGCATCCGGATTGCTTTTCTCCAGGCTCCGGATCAACCCGCGGATCGCAGCCTTCGTCACCGGCGTCGAGGGCGCTCCGGCCAGCCACTCCTCCACCTCGGGAGAGCCTCCTTCGGACCAATGTTCGAACTGGCTTGAGACTTTGTCTTCCGGCCAGTTCCGGCCCAAGGCATCCAGAAACCCGTCCACACCCCGGTCCGCCGACTTGTTGGTCGACGACGCGCCGCTAAAGCGGACGAACTGCTCGAAGCCCATCCAAGGCTCGTTGCCGACCTTTCCCCACAGTTCCGCGGACTTGTCGTAGCTGAGTTCGCCCAGGGCCCATTGGATCTGCCCCCAAGCGTTCTCGGCCGCAGCGCTCGAGATCTCGTCATCCGGCAGAGCCGACAGCCAAGCCGCAGCGCCGGCGAGATCGGTATTCGCGGAGAAGATCTGCGCGGAGAAACCCCAGCGCACGCATTCGAGATAGGTATTGGGATCCAGGTTTTTCCCGTTGGCTGCCACCCACCCTGCCGCGGCGACGGGATCCGTCTTCAGCCACCCGTCCACCACGGCGGCATTCCCGCCGAATCTCTCCGCCTCGCCGGGATTCTCGTTCATCCACTTGAGCGCGGCATCCGGATCCACCCGCCCCCAGCCGAAGGCAATCGCCCTGAGATCGCCACGAGGGACAATGCCGTTCTGGTGCTGGGTTTTGAGAAACTCCATAGCCTCGGTGGGGGCCACCATGCCCCAGCGCATCGCGAAGGTCTTGTATTCATCGAAAGCCCTCCCCTCCTGATGAAGCTCCGCGAACATCGCATGGATCGCGGGGGCGTCCTCCGCACGCGCGAGCTCCAGCAAGAGGGCGAAATTCCGGCTGCGCCGCGCACCGTCGTTATCCATCAGCGTGCCGCGGCAGGCTTCGACCAGCTTCTTGTTCGGCTCGCCGGTGGTAGTTCCGGAAGCGAGTTCGTCGAAGGTGGCCAGCAGGCGGGAGGTCGCCGGATCCGCAACGAGTTTCGCCACGGAACCGTCGCGCCCGTAACTCCTAGGGCGGGTCCGTGGACCGCCCTGCTCCTCCTTGGCACTTGCGTCTTTATCCTGCTCATCTCGCCGGGAGCTTTGCCAGGCGACGACCCATCCGCTGCAGGCGAGAGCCGCGAGAACTGCGACCAATGAACCGGGATAAGATCGGGCGGGCATGGTGACATGTTATCTTGTGAGCCCCTGTGAAGGTCAATATCACCGGGGCCAATGACACGGATGCCTCGCGAGTCAGGTCCTACGTGATGACGGGATAGCGCTCCCCGCCGCAATGCGCCACCGTTGCGGCGGATTCGGTTGAATCAACACCCCAGCGTTGATTCTGGCTTCAAAGTTGATGATGGTGTTTTCGCCCCTCCGGTTCGGACAAGCCGGAGGGGCGCTTCTCTTTCGGGCCTTATCTTGACCCGGAACCGCTTGGCAGCGGAGCATGTCTCAAATGAAGCCTCCTGATTTCATTCGGCGGATCGGAGGCGCGCTTCCTCTCGTCGCACTTGCGGCTGCGCTCCTCGGCACGATCGGGTCTCCGCTGGGGATCTGGTCCAGCCAGATCGAGCGAATGAGCCATTTCCGTCTTTGGTGGATTGGTCTCTTGTTGCTTCTTACGCTGGGCTTTGCCCGGGACAAGCGTCGCCTGACCTCGTTGCTGGCATTGATCGCCGCCGTGATGGCAACTCGACCTCTGCTGCCTTACTGGACGCCATCCCCGGCCGTCGCGGCCGGGAGCAGCAAAGGGCTCTCCTTCAAGGTCACCGCTTGGAACTTACTATGGGAGAATCCCGACAAGAGCGATGCATTAGCTTGGCTCCAGACCGGAAACGAAGATGTGCTGCTCCTAACGGAGTGCACCTCTGAATGGATGAAGTTTCTGGAGCCTTTGGAGCGGACCTATCCCCACCGAATCCACAGCCGCCGCGATGGCGCGGAGGGCATGTGGTTGCTCAGCCGCCATCCGCTGGATCAGCCCGATCCCGAAGGTCTCGCCAAGAACAAGCCCTGGATCTCGGTGATCATCCACACCCCGCTTGGCCCGGTCCGCTTCGTCGGCATGCATCCTCGCACACCGCGCTCCGGCCCGCGGTTTCTGGAGAGGAATGAGCAGTATGATCGGATCGCCTCGGTGTCGGCCATGTCACCCTTGCCTGTGATCGTCGCGGGCGATCTCAATTGCACACCCTTCTCTCCGTGGTTTGGGCGCTTCCTCGAAAGAGGAAAGCTGGAGGATACAGCGCTCGGTCGCGGCCTTCAAGGAACATGGAGTAGTTCAGGCATCCGGTTGCCCATCGATCACATTCTCGCCAGCCCGGACTGGCTGGGGGAGCAGAGGCAGGTTCACCCCGACCGGATGGGATCCGACCATCACCCGGTCATTGCGGTTCTATCCATGGCAGATCCGCAAAAATAGTCAGTCCCCGCCGATTTTTGGGGAAGGGAGACTTTCCTCTCGCCATCGCCCGCCGCTTCTGGCATCCGATTCACCGCTCACTCCTGCTCCGATGTCGACCTGCTCCCGAGGCCCGGCATCCCCCCGCGGATCGGTCTCGCCAGCCAGCCGCCATGAAAACCGCCGCACGCCTTCTCGCGTTCGTATCTTGCCTCGTCGCCATTGCCCGCGCCGATCTCGACCTTGACTCGAATGGTCTAGGCGATGTCTGGGAGGCGAAGTTCAAGCCCGCCGTCCTCGTTCCGTCCGCTGATCCGGACGGAGACGGCCGCACCAATCTTGAGGAATGCGAGGCCGGCACCGACCCTTTGGCTCCGGAGGATATCTTCGCCATCGGCTCGATCGCCCTCTCGGGGAATGATCTGGTGCTGCGCTGGGATTCCCAGAACGGGAAGCGCTACCAACTGCAGGCCACACCGACTCCTGCGGTCGCCGGTAGCTGGCAGCCCATCCCCGGGTTGCATTCCGGCACCGGCGGCGAGTTGACGGCTACCACCCCTCGCCCGGCCACGCCGAAAACTTTCTTCCGGGTAGTCGCGGCCGACGTGGATACCGATGGCGACGGACTCACGGACTGGGAGGAGATCCAAGCCGGCCATGATCCGAACGTGGATCACGCCACCTCCTGCGGCTGCGGCACGAATTGCAATTGCGGCGCCGATTGCGCCTGCGGAAAGACCGAGATCGAACAGCTCACGGAGGAACTCCAAGGCACCCCGGAGATTTCGGTCGCCGTGAACGACGAGGAAGGGACGGAGCCTGCCACGGCCCCCTCCTCCGATACCGCGAGCTTCGTGATCAAGCGCAGGGCGGGTATCGCACGCACGGTGGTGAATCTCTCTACCGGCGGCTCGGCCTCCGCCTCGGATTTCACCGCGCTTCCCTCCACCATCGTGCTGCCCTTGGCGGTGAAGGAGCTCATTGTGACCGTCACACCGCTCCCGGACAGCGTGGTCGAATCGGATGAATCGGTGCAGCTCACCCTTGGCTCCGGTGCTTCCTACTCCTTGGGCACGCAGGTCAGCGCGTCCGTGTTGATCCATGACCGCATCCAAGCAAATGGAACCGGGCTCTTCGCGGAGTTCTGGAAGCATCCCGGCACCACGGCGAATGCTCCCTACTTCACCGGCACGCCGCAGATCAGCCGCGTTGATCCGCAGATCAATTTCGACAATGGCGGCACCAGCGGGGCTTGGCCTGGTGCGCCAATCACGGTCTCCGGCACCACGTCGAACTATTTCTCCAGCCGCTGGACCGGCGAGATCCTGCCGGAGTTCTCCCAAGCCTACACGATCTTCGGTAACGCGAATGAAACCTGCCGGATCTGGATCAATGGCCAGCTCGTCATCAACAACTGGCCGCCTGCCATCCCTCTTTCCGGTGAAGCGTCGGCAGTCGTTCCTCTCGAAGGCGGCAAGCGCTATCCGATCGTCTTCGAGCACTACAACAACACCGGCGGTCACCGTGCCATCCTTTCCTGGCAGTCCGCCAGCCAAGCGAAGCAAGTGGTCCCCCAGACCCGGCTCTTCCCGAATACCGCGCCGAAAATTTTCGGGCCCTACGATGCCATGACCTTCATCGGCGGGCCGGACTTCAACTACAGCATCAATGCCAGCGGGCGACCGACTGGATATGCTGCCAGCAACCTCCCGCCCGGGCTTTCCATTGATCCGCTCAGCGGCCTGATCTCGGGCACGCCTTCAGTCCCGGGCACATGGCGCGTGCTGATGACGGCTACGAACGGTTTCGGCTCCGGCTCCGCTTTCCTGGAGATCACCGTCATCGGGACCAGCGGCGGCATCACCCGGGAGCTCTGGACAGGCGTGAATGGCTCTAGCGTTTCGCAGATTCCGCTGACCACGCCACCCACCTCCACCTCGCTGCTTACCTCCTTGGAATCTCCCGCGAATTCCGCGGACAACTACGGCGCCCGGATTCGCGGCTTCCTCACCGCACCGATGTCCGGAGACTATCGCTTCTTTCTGCGCGCGGATGAAGCCGCGGAGTTCTATCTCTCCGACGACGAGGAGCCCGTGAATTCCTGGAAGCGGGCCGAGCTTGCCACTCCGGTCATCGCGACCGATTGGAGCGGCGCGGCGCAATCTCCCCTGCTGCGTCTCGAAGGAGGGCGCCGCTACTATCTTGAACTCCGCCATAAGGAAGGCACCGGCAGCGACCATCTGGCCTTGGGCTGGGTTCTCCCTGATCAACCGGAGGCGTCGACTCCCGTGGTAGTCCCGGGACACGTGCTGACCCGCTTTGAGGATGTTGCCCTTGGGTCCTCTCCGGATGGCACGCTCTATTTCACCTCGCTCACGCCTCAGGCTGGTGCGGTCACGAATGCTTATGGCTCCTGCACCCTGCGTCTGTCTCCGGACAAGACCACGGCATGGGTCCGGCCGAATTTCACCGGGCTCGGCTCGGACTTCTTCGCCATGCATGTGCATGACGACCGCTTGCCGCCCACCTCGAACATCGTCTTCGACCTCGATGAGCCGGGCGTGGAGAAACTGGCCGATGGTTCCTATATCTGGCACATCACCGGGGTAGGCACCCTGAGTGCGGAGCAAATCGCGGATGGCATCTCCCAACATGCCTACCTGAACGTGCACAGCGTTCAGTACATGAACGGCGAGATCAAAGGCTACTTCAAGCCGCTCGACGGTTCTTCCTCCTTCACCGCGCCTCCCGCTCCGCCGGATTGGACCACTCAGCCAGCGGCTTCCCACACCAATGCCACCGCGGCAGCCCGCTTCCTCCAGCAGGCAACCTTCGGACCTCATGCCAATGACATCGCGGCCCTCCAAGGTTCCGCTTCCTTCGATGCGTGGATCAATGCCGAGTTCGCGAAGTCTGCTACCAAGCATCTTCCCTTCGTGGAGCAGTTCCGGACCGTCACCGATCCGAACAGCCCGATGTATCCGGGCACCCTCACCTTCAACTCATGGTGGAAGAACTCGATCGAGGGTCCCGACCAACTCCGCCAGCGCGTGGCCTTCGCGCTCAGCGAGATCATGGTCGTCTCGGAAAACGGCCCGCTCGATGACCGTGCGAACGCCCTCTCGGACTACTACGACATGTTGCTCGAGCATTCCTTCGGCAATGCCCGTGACCTGATCGAGGCGGTCACGCTCCATCCGGCCATGGGCCGCTATCTGGACATGCTCCGGAACGACAAGCCGAGTCTCACTGCCGGCCGTATTCCGAACGAAAACTACGCCCGCGAGATCCTGCAGCTCTTCTCGCTCGGCTTGAACCGCATGCATCCGGACGGATCGATGATCCTGAACTCCCATGGCTTGCCGATACCGGTTTACGGGCAGGAAGAGATCATCGGCTACGCCCATGTTTTCACCGGCTGGGAGTATGGTTACACAGGTGATCTGAAGACCTCCTTCAACGCTTCATCGAACTGGATCGAGCCGATGCGCGAGGTTCCGGCGCGGCACTTCACCGGTAGGAAGCGGCTCCTCAATAACATCGTCTTGCCCGGCCTCCCCGCAGTCGGCGGCATCCCGCTCGATCCTTACGCCACGCCGAATACCACCGTGCTTGCCGATCCGGGCTTCCAAGGCTTGGCCCGCCAAGAACTCGATCGGGTTCACGACCAGCTCTTCAACCATCCGAATATGGGGCCTTTCCTCTGCCGGCAGTTGATCCAGCGCTTGGTCACCTCGACGCCCAGCCGCGGCTACATCTATCGCGTCGTCAGCAAGTTCAATGACAACGGCTCCGGCGTTCGCGGTGACATGAAGGCCGTGATCAAGGCCATCCTGCTCGACTACGAGGCCCGCTCGATCGTGGCCGCATCCGCACCCGGCTATGGCAAGCAACGTGAACCGGTCGTCCGGGTCACGCAGTTCGTCCGCGCTTTCAAACCGAACAACAACTTCGCGGGCCTGTATGCCCAAGACGGCGGGCTGATCACGGTCGATACGGCCCCGACCGTCCACCGCTTGGTCAACAATCAGAAGGTCATGCTCGGCTTCTCCGGCCCGAGCGTGAAGAGCACGGATGGCGATTACTCGGTCACCTCGGCCATCGCTCCGACTGCAACAAGCTTCGCCGTCCGCACCCGCGACGTCCATCGCTCGACTTGGGCACAGGCGGGCAATGTGATCACCGTGACCACCCCGGTGACCTACGACTACGATCCCGGCCAGTCGGTCTACATCCGCTTCCGCACCGGTGGTGCTGGCGTGGTGGAGAACGGGGTTTATTCCATCTTGGCCACACCCACGAGTTCGACCTTCACGGTCACCGCACCGGACGCCGTGACCCGCTCGGGGGATTGCGATGTGGCATGGTTGCGTGGAAGCTACACGCAGAACCACACCGCGGGCGTGACCACGCTGACGATCACTTGCGGCACCCTGCCGCAGCAAGCTGTCGGCAACAAACTGCACATGACCTTCAAGCCGGTCACCGGCCAGACAACCATGCCGCCGGATGGTCTCTATACCATCGCGTCGATCGCGGAGGGCGAACCGCGGCGCTTCACCCTCACGCCGGATAGCGGGGTCGTATCCACTCTCACCGGTCGCTCGGGCACCTTCCATGCCGGTGCCGTGACCCCCGTGCTGGATCGTGGCGGCTCGGCCTCCGATATCGCGGTGTCCGGCTACTCTGATTGGAATGTCAGCAGCACCGACACCGATCTCGGTCAGACCCCGCTGCGCGCACCCACGGTCTTCAATTTCTTCGAGCCGGATTACCAGTTCCCGGGCACCTTGGCCGCGAACGGCCTGATCACTCCGGAGTTCCAGATCAGTTCGGACACTAATGTGATCCGCCAAGCGAACTTCCTCTTTGGCGGCATCTACTCGCACGCCACCAGCACGACATCGTCTTCCACCTACACGAATGGTTTCAACCATTTCAAGGCGGGTGCCCATGACATGATGATGGACTTCTCCCCCTGGATGGGTGCCAGGACCAGTGGCAGCGATTACTGGACCAATGATGCGAACCTGCGCGCGTTGATCCGCGAGTTCTCGAAGGTCCTACTCGCCGGCCAGATGAGCACGGCGATGGAGGATGAGATCTACAACTTCACCACGAACACGACGAACATCGCCTACACCGCTGCCGCTCCCACGGAAACCCAGCGACGTAACCGAGTCCGCGCCATCCTTCACCTGATCGCCGTGTCCCCCGATTTCGCGGTCCAACACTGAGCTTCGAACCTCGCCACCTCACGCCATGTCCACCATCGATCAGGATCGCGCCAAGTTTCTCCGCACGCGTCGCAGCTTCCTCCGCGACTTCGGCACCGCGGCCTTGGGTTCGCTCGCGGTTTCCAGCACGCTGCGGGATTTCCGCCTCATCAACTCGGCCGTCGCCCAAGGCAACGGACCCTTCGCCTTCCCCGACTACAAGGCGCTCGTCTGCGTCTTCCTCTCCGGGGGTAACGATAGCAACAACCTGGTGATCCCGCGCGGGGCAGCTCACGCGAACTACGCCGCGATCCGCCAGAACCTCACCATCCCGGAGTCCGTCCTGCTCCCCATCACGCCCGAGGATGGCGATGGCAACGACTACGGCCTGCATCCATCCTGCGGGGGTCTCGCACAGATGTTCGAAGGCGGGAAAGCAGCCTTCCTTTTCAACGTCGGCCCCCTGCTCTTCCCGACAACGCGCATCCAGTACCAGAAGAAGCTCGTGGCCTTGCCGCCGCAGCTTTTCTCGCACTCCGACCAAGTGATGCACTGGCAGACTTCGCTACCGGATCAGCCTCCCCGCACCGGCTGGGGCGGCCGCGTGGCCGATCTCCTGCACCCCTCTCAGGATTCCCTCATCAACGATCCGGTGAACCGCGCGAAGATCGCCCTTTGCACCAGCATCGCCGGAGCCAATACCTTCGAGGTGGGATCGAGCATTCAGCAATACCACGTCTCCACCGGTGGTGCCGTGGTGATGTCGGGCACCGGCGGTGCCGCGGGCTCGGCCACCAAGAATCGCGAGAATGCCATCCGCAATATCGCCAAGCTCCAGCAGGGCAATCTCCAGTCGGGAGCCTATGGCGAGATCATCGATGATGCGATCGGAACCGGCGTGCTGCTCAATGAAGCGATCGCTGCGACCAATACCACGGTATGGCAGACGGCCTTCCCCACCGGCAGCTTCGGAGATCAGATGAAGATGGTCGCGCGGATCATCGCGGCACGGGATACCCTCAAGATCAAGCGTCAGATCTTTTTCGTCTCTTTCGGCAGCTACGACACCCACACTTCGCAGGTTGGCACCGGTGATGACCCGCTGACAGGCACGCATGCCAACCTGCTGGGACAACTCAGCAACGGCATCGCCGCCTTCCACGCCGCACTCAACCAGATCGGCGGTGCCTCGCTCCAGAATAGTGTCGTGGGCTTCACCGCTTCCGACTTCGGCCGCACGATGCCGACCAACGGTCAAGGCAGCGACCACGGCTGGGGCAGCCATCACCTGATCTTCGGTGGCGACGGATCGAACAATAGCGCCGTCCGCGGCAAGCGCACCTACGGCACCTTCCCCGTCCTCCAAGTGAACGGCCCCGACGACACCAGCACCGGCCGCTGGATTCCCACCACCAGCGTGGACGAATACAGCGCCACGCTCGCCCGCTGGTTCGGCGTGGACGATGCGCACATGCCGGTCGTCTTCCCCAACCTCGGACGCTTCGGCAATCCCGATCTCGGGTTCCTCAATACCTGAGAATGTCCCCGCAGTCGAAAGCAGTCGTGGCCATCGCCATCGGTGGCCTCTTGGTGTGGCGTCCTTGGAAGGGCCTCTACGAGTCGGACTCCGAGACTCCCGCTCTTCAGTCACCCACAGGAGAGGCGGCTACCAGGCCGTCTCCCGGAGTCGAACCACCGCGCGCTGGCCCGTCCACGCAGCCCGCGCCCTCCACCCCTCCCCCTGCGACCATCTCCGCGATGTCTCCGGAGGATCTCCAGAAGGTCCGCGATGCCATCGACAATATCGAGTTCGCCTTTCGCGACTTCTCCACCGCCATGCGCGGCAATCCCGTCGGCAACAACGCCGAGATTACCGCCGCCCTCCTAGGCGATAACGAGAAACAACTCAAGCTGGAGATCCCCGGTGGCTCCACCCTCAACGACAAGGGCGAGCTCTGCGATCCCTGGGGCACCCCATGGTTCTTCCACCAACTGAGTGCCACTCAAACCGAAGTCCGTTCCGCCGGCCCGGATCGCAAGATGTACAGCGAGGACGACTTCGTGAGATAGATCGCCCTCTCCCCGGTCTGGTTCACTTCACCGGGCTGTTCAGTCGGTAGAACTCGCTCTTCTTTCCGGCGGGTAGAGGCATTTCCAGCGTGGTCACTCCTTGATCGCCGATCTCGACCTCACCGATAGGAGTCCATTCCAGGAGGTCCGGAGAGCTCTCGAGAACCCAGATGTCACCCGCGCCGCCCGAAGCCGTCAGCGTCAAGCCATCCGGCCGCGAAGGCTCGGTCGTCAATAGAAGTCGCGGATCCACCGGCTTGCTCGCAGCCTTCTGACTCGAATTCGCCGCGGATGAGGCCATGGTGCTCGGATTCACCACGTTGATCGTCACGGTCCCGGCCGCCGAGTCGGTAACTCCGTCATTGGCCACGTAGGTAAATGAGACACTTCCCATGAATCCCTTCGCGGGCTTGTAAGTCAGCTTGCTCCCTTTCCCCGAGAGCTTGCCGCTGGCCGGCTTCGTGAGAACCCGGTAGGTCAGCGGATCGCCATCGGAATCGTGCGCGTTGAGAGTAACCACGATCGGCTTGTTCGCCGGCGTCGTCAGAGTCCGGGAAGTGATCACCGGAGCCCGGTTGTTCGGATTGACTACCTCGATCGATACCGTCGCCACATTCGAACTGAGCAGACCGTCACTCGCCCGGAAGGTGTAGCTATCCTTTCCCTTGAACCCGTAGTTCGGCATGTACATCAAATGGGGCGATGTCCCCACCAGCTTCCCGTTCTTCGGCCCCTTCACCACCGTGAAGGTTAGCGCGTCGCCTTCAGGATCCACCCCGCTTAGCGGAGTTCCCACCCACGCATTCTGAAGCGAGGTCGCCGCGGAGGAGTTCGCGGACGGCTTCGTATTCTTGCCGCGGACATCGATCGCAACCAAAGCCACCGCCGAGTCCAGAATGCCATCGTTCACCACGTAAGAGAAACGATCATCGCCCTTGTAGCTCGTGTTCGGCTTGTAGGTTAGATTGGGCGGCGTTCCCAGCAACACCCCGTTCGTGGGTCCGCTGACAATCCGGAACGTAAGCGGATTCGCGTCCGCATCGGTTCCCGCAAGAACGACCGGAAGCGATTTGTTCATCAGCGTGAACACCGATCTCACCTGCGCCACCGGTGCCCGGTTGGTGGTGGTGATGGTGATGCTCACCGTCGCCGTGGCCGAGTTCACCGTCCCGTCGTTCACCCGGAAAGTGAAGCTGTCGCTACCGGAGAAATTGTTGTTCGGCACATAGGTCAGGTTCGGCGGCGTGCCGCTTAGCGTGCCGCTCGCAGGCTGGCTGGCGATGCCGAATGTCAGCGCACTCCCCTCGACATCGCTGCCGGCCAAAACCACTGCCACCGAGTTGTTGAGCGTCGTCGTCACGCTCCGCGGCGTCGCCACCGGAGCATCGTTCACTGCCGCGACATTGATCGTCACCGTTGCCGCCGCCGAATTGGCAGCTCCGTCGTTTACCCGGAAGGTGAAGCTATCCGTACCGTTGAAGTTCAGCTGCGGCGTGTAGCTCAGGTTCGGCGGCGTCCCGCTCAAGGTGCCCTTCGACGGCTGCGTCACGACCGCATAGCTAAGCGCGCTATTCTCCGGATCCGTCCCGCCAAGCGTGATCGACCTCGCGGTATCCTCGGTAGCGTTCACCGTTTGCGAGATCGCCGTCGGAACCGCATTGCCCGGCACAATCGAAATACTCACCGTGCCGACCCCCGAGTCCAGCACGCCGTCGCTCACTCGGAATGTGAAGCTATCGCTGCCCAGGTTCCCCGTCCCGGGCTGATAGGTAAGGTTGGGAGGAGTGCCACTCAGCGTGCCCTGGGTCGGCTGGTTGAGAATCGTATAGGTCAGCGGATCCCCATCCACGTCCACTGCGGACAGGGTCGCGGGCACCGGATTGTTCAAGCTGGTCGTGATCGAAGTCGAACTCGCCACCGGTGCATCGTTCACCGGCGTCACCGAAATGGTGACGTTCGCATTCGCCGAATTCGCGCTGCCGTCATTCACCCGGAAGACGAAAATATCGGCCCCGTTGCTGTTCAGCGCCGGAATGTAGGTGAGATTCGGCGGCGTCCCGCTCAAGGCCCCCTTCGCAGGCGGCGTTACGATCGAATAGCTCAGATTACTTCCCTCGATATCGCTGCCGAACAAGGTAAGCGCCACCGGGGTATCTTCCAGGGTGGACGTGGACCCCGGCGTCGCCACCGGAACGTCGTTCACCGCGGCGATGGATATCGAGACCGTAGCCACCCCGGATTCCAGCACCCCATCGCTCACCTTGAAGGTGAAGCTGTCGTTGCCGTTCACGTTGGCAGCCGGACGGTAGGTCAGGTTCGGCGGCGTCCCCGTCAGCGTCCCCTTCGTCGGAGCAGTGAGAATCGTATAGGTCAGCCCCGTGCCATCGGGATCGGACGCCGCCAGGGTGAAGGCCAGATTGGTATCCTCGCTGGTACTGATCGAAGAGGAATTCGCGATCGGCGCGTCGTTCACCGGCTCGATCACGATGCTCACCGTCACGGTCGCCGAGTTCGCCGATCCGTCGCTCGCGCGATACGTGAAGCTATCCGTGCCCACCGCATTGGTGGCCGGGCGGTAGGTCAGATTCGGTGCGGTCCCGGTCAGCGTCCCCTTGCTCGGCGCGCTTACGATCGAGTAAGTGATCGGATCGCCGTCCGCATCGCTTGCCGAGAGCGTCGCCGCCACGCTCACGTCCTCGAGCGTGCTGAGGCTGAATCCCTCTGCCACCGGCGGGATGTTCGGCGTTCCCGGCACCGTATAAGATACCTCGCCGGCGTTCGGGCTGGTCTGCCCTCCCGTGTTGTATGCTACGACAGTAAAGTAATACGTCGTCCCGCCGTCCAAACCCGTAGCCGTGGCCGAAAGGCTATTCCCGACATCGATCGTATTGGTATAGCTGCCGCTGGCAGTGCCATATCGCAGGCGGTAACCGGCGATGTTCGTCTCGGGATTGGCGTTCCAAGCGAGATCAACCGTCTTGTCCGCAGCCGCTCGGACCTCGGTCGCGAGACCGGTCAGAACGGTGGCAAGAGAGAGGAATCGCGCCAGGACTCTTCCCGGCGCGAGGTCGTAGGATGTTTTGGCGGCGACCGAAGGTGTCATCTGCTATGGGCTAGTTTGCGGTTTCACTTGTCGCGGGCCTAGGGCAGGACCGCAGGGGGCAGGCGAAACGCAACTCGCGGCAAGACGGCCGTCCGGCTTGCCACTCCGGGGGAAACGGAGCAGTGAGATTGCGGATTCTAGAGAGGGTTGCTCGGAAGCGTCCCTGAAGGCTCATCCGCCGCACCCGGGGTCCACTCTCCAGTCCCGCTCCGGGGACGTTTCCGGCTCGAGAACCGGAAAGAAAGGGTTGGCTTGGCGCGATGATGCCGGGGCTTTTCATGGAACTTTTCCGACCGGTCAAACCCCGTTAGAACGGGCTGACCTTTGCGGAATAGTAGAAAATCCGGAAATCTTAACAAGAAAATCCGTGTCCAATTTTTGAACGTCGCTGATTCTCAAGTGTCATGTGAATAACTCAGGCTAATTCGGGTGCTTTGTAAGGCCTGTTCCTGACGCAAATATATTTCCGTCAGGCTTATCCCCACGGGTTAGAGACAGGGTATCTCTTAACGACGCGTCGGAACCAGCTTCGTAGCCGTAGCCGCATCCACTTCGAAGGTTCCCTTTCCGAAGCCCTTCACCGCGCCGCCCTCCGCGACCTGATATTCATACGCCTTGATCGGCTTGGTCCCCTCGATCTCCGACATAAGATAGACGCGGATCGAAAGGGCTTCCTTGCCGGTGGATCCTGGCAGCGCCTTGGCGGTATAGGTCACGGAGTTCACCCCGTCGAGCGCCCCACCCGTCACGATCTCCGCCTCCTTGGCATTGGCGAAGCGGTGGCGGCTGAGCTGGTTCACCTGCACGTTGATCTCCCGCCCCGGGCAGAAGACATACACCTTGGCAATGTACTTGGCGGTGGGCACGGGCAGAGGTGCCTTCGGAACCACCCCGTCCGCCTGGAACTCCGGCGTCTCGGAAACATATTTCAAGTCGCCCGCCGCCAGCTCCTTCCGGACATCCTCCAGCGCGGCTAGATTAACGAAATCCGCGCGGTCATACTTCCATCCGCCCGCATTCAAGAAAGACAGCACCAGCACGTTGTCCGTCGGATCCCCGCCCACGCCGAAGTTGATTTTGCCGAAGAACGCCGCTTTCGCCGTGGCCCCCTTCTGGGACAGGTGGATCATCTTCAGGTTCTCCAGAGAAGGCGGAGGCGCCGGCATATCGAAAACCGCAGCCGGGAACGGCCGCTTTTCCGAAACCAGCCGGTTCCGGATCTCCGCTTGGCGATGAGGCGCCGTGGCCCGCTGCCACGCGGAAACGTCCTTCCTCAGGACGGCCGTGCGCCAGACGCCGTAAATGCTCACTAGGGATTTGGCCGTCTCCGCTGCCGGGGCTTGGGCGAAGGCCACGGCGGAGCTGGCAACAAGGACGAGAGTGGTCAGGAAGCGCGTCATCGGCGGAATCGATTGGACAAGTGCCACGCGGACATAACAATTCTTTTCGCGCGCCGGACGAGTCCGGGCATTTCCTTCCCGTCCCCCTCGATGAGTCTGCTCCAAAGAACCCCGCTGATCGGCCAAGCCAGGCAGCGGGAGATGCTGAAGTCGGCCACCTCCTTCGCCTATTCCGAAACTCCCGAGGGTCCGCTCCACGCGCACTTCTTCACCCCGCCGGGCTTCGAGCCGGGAGACAAGCGCCCCCTCATGGTCTTCCTTCATGGCGGACTCTGGGATACCGCCATGGCCACCCAGTTCGTCCCGCATTGCCTGCACTTCGCTGCACGCGGTGCCGTGCCTGTGACCTTGGAGACACGCGTCTTCTCCACCCATCGTACCGGCCCGCTGGATGCCCTTGCCGATCTGAAGGCCTTCCTCGCTTGGCTGAAAAGCTACGAACACCATTTCGGTGTGGATCACGAAAAGGTTGTCCTCGCCGGAGCGGCCGGGGGTGCCTTCCTCGCCTTGGCCATGACTCTGCCCAAGCTCCAGAAGGGTGAGTTACCGGCGGTCTATACCCCCGCGGCCCTGCTGCTCTTTAGCTCGATCCTCGACTCCACCGTGAGGCCGGTCGTCGAACGCTTCCCGGATGCCGCCACGGCCAAACGCCTCAGCCCGCTCAAGGCGGTGCGCCGCAAGGCCCCGCCCATGATGCTCTTCCATGGCAAGAAGGACCGCGTCGCCCCCTTCGCTCACGTCGAGAAGTTCATGAAGTCGATGCGCTGGAGGCGGAACAAGATCGAACTCCTCGATTTCGAGAACGCCGAGCACTCCTTCTTCAATTTTAATGTCTCCGATCTCCACTACGAACTCAGCGTCGCGGCTGCGGATCGATTCCTCGTGGATCTCGGCATTCTGGAGCCGGCACCGGTGATCGAGGAAGGCCTCGTCGATCATCTCGACTAGTGCACCGGGGAAAATCCGCTAGCTCCGGAGCACTCCTTCTGGCCAGCTAGCTTCTGATGTTCGGCCGCACCTCGCTCGTTTGCCTCGTCACACTCTCCGGCTTGCTCGAAGCCCGCACCGAGGGCTTTGCGGAGATTAAGTCCCTGAATGGAATCACCGAATACCGGCTCGAGTCGAACGGCCTGACAGTTCTGCTGCGGCCGGAGCACTCGGTCCCCGCCGTGACCTTCATGGTCACCTACCGCATCGGCTCGCGGAACGAGAGCTACGGCACCACCGGGGCCACCCACCTGCTGGAGCACCTGATGTTCAAGGGCACCGCCAGGCACAACAAGGAAGCGGGCAATGGCTTCGACCAGCTCCTTGAACGCACCGGTGCGGAAACGAATGCCACCACCTGGCTGGACCGCACCAACTACATCACCACCCTTGGTCCTCAGGACTTGCCGGTCATCGTCGGTTTGGAAGCCGATCGCATGCGCAATCTCCGCCTGCGGGAGGAGGACCGCCGCCCCGAGATGACCGTGGTCCGAAATGAGTTCGATCAGGTTGAGAACAATCCGATGTACTCGCTGCAGCGGGAGATCTGGGCCACCGCCTACCTCGCCCATCCCTATCGCCACAGCACTCTGGGTTGGAGCAGCGATGTGGAGAACGTGCCGATCGAGAAACTCCGGGAATTCTACGATACCTATTACTGGCCGGACAATGCGACGGTCTCCGTCATCGGGGACTTCCAGCCGGAAACAGTGCTCCCGCTGATCAAGCAGCACTATGCGGAGATCCCGAAATCTCCGAAGGCCTTCCCGCAGGTTTATACCCGTGAGCCGGCACAGACCGGCCCGCGCCGCGTTGAGATGAAGCGCCCCGGCGAGCTCGGCGTCGTGACCCTTGCCTACAAATCTCCGCCCGCCACCGATCCGGACTACGCACCCCTGGCCGTGCTTTGCGAGCTGCTCGGCGAGGGTAAGAACAGCCGCTTTCGCAAGGCGCTCACGGATGCCGGCATGACCACCGAAGTCATGGCCGGCTCGGAGTTCACCCGTGATCCATCCTTGCTCTCCATCACGGCGGAACTCACCGGCGAGGCCGGGCATGCGGAGGTGGAGCAGCGGATTATCGAAACGATCGCCACCCTTCTTGATAAGGGTGTGAGTGAGGAAGAGGTCGCTTCCGCCATCGCCCGCTTGGATGCCCGTTCAACCTTTGATCGGGATGGATCGAGCCAGATCGCTTTTGCCCTGAATGAGTGCATCGCCGTCGGCGATTGGACTCTCTATCACACTTTGAATGAAGCCGTCCGCCAGGTGACGGCCGCGGAGGTAAACCGCGTGGCGCGGCGCTGGTTGGTGAAGGACCGCAGCACCACCGGCTGGTTCGTCCCTCAGGCCCCGGATGCGGAACCGGAGGGAGCACCCGCACTTCCGGAGACCCACGCCTCGACGCCCGCACCGCCTTTGATTCTGCCGGAAGGCCCGCCTGCCACCGTCGGGGAGGCGGCACGGATCGCCCCGCGCATCTCGCGCAGTCGCACCGCCGGGTTGGATCTCCTCCTCTGCCCCACCGGCACGCAGGATCTCGTCATCCTGAGCGGAAGCATTCCTTTCGACGATCCCGCGCAACAAGCGCTCGCAAGTTTCACTGCCCGTTTGCTCGATCGCGGCACTTCAAAGCATGACGTCACGCAGATCGGAACTCTGCTCGACGAAGTGGGTGCCACTTTGGAATTCGGGGTAAGGGAGGATTCCATCGAGTTCGCCGGGCGTTGTATGAAAAAGGATCTGCCCCACGTCCTTGATCTGCTGGCCGGGCAACTTCGCGAGCCCAGCTTCCCTCCGGAGGAAATCGAAAAGGTCCGGACCCAGATGCTCGCGGAAACGGCGCAGAGCCGCTCGGACACCAATTCCCAAGCCTTGCTCGCCTTCAGCCGCGCCGCTTTCCCGGACAGCCATCCGAAATGGGAGGCCAGTGCCGATGAGACGATCACCCGACTGAAGACCTTGCAGCGTGAGGACCTCGTTCGCTTTCATCGCGACTGGATTGGCCCCGCCGGCGCCACCCTCGTTTTGGCGGGCGATCTCGATCTCCCCGTCTGCCGGAAGGAAGTGGCGGAAGCCTTCGCGGGTTGGGTCGGAGGCAAGGTGGCGCAAGCTCCCGCTTCGGCTCCTCCGCTCGCTGCTGCCGTGGAATTGAAGGTCCCGATTCCCGGCAAGGAAAGCGTGAGCCTGATTCTCGGTCAGCCCAGCGGCCTCCGTTTTGGCGATCCGGACTACCTCCCGCTCGCGCTGGCCACTTCTGCCTTGGGTCAAGGCTTCACCAGCCGTCTCCTCAATACCGTCCGCGATACCGAAGGGCTGACCTACGGCGTTCAGGCCCAGCTCTCGTCCCGCGCCTTGGAGGATGGCACCTGGCTGATCGCCGGGTCTTTTGCCCCGGATCTTCTCGAACGCGGGCTCGGCTCCGTCCGCCGGGAACTCGGCAAATGGCATCGCGAAGGTTTGGGACCGGTGGAATTCGCCTACCACCAGAATGCCATGATTGGCAGACACCGCGTCAGCCTCGCCACTACGGAGAATCTTGCCGCGGTCGTGCTCGCCACGGTTCGCCGTGGTCTTCCCCTTTCCTGGTTGGACGAATTCCCCGCCCAAGTCGCCGCCCTGAGCCCGGATCAGGTCAATGAGGTGATCCGCCGCCGCCTCGATCCCACCCGCATGATCACGGTGAAAAGCGGCAAACTCCCCTAAAGAAACGGGCTCCTGCTCCCAAGTTGGGACGATTTCGCCCCAAAGTGCCGGAGAACGCCCTTTCCGCCACTCTGTCATTGCCGGGCCGGGGCACAAATCCTGCTTGGCAGGGGGGCGAAGCTACCGTTAATTCCCCGCCCCGCGGGAGACCTCCGCGCCGGTAAGACTGCGCGGCTCCGCGGGACACGGCTACTTTTGCCATTCCCTGCGATGAATCCCTATTACCATCCGAGCACGCCTCTGGTCCCCGGTTCCCTGCACCGCCTCTCTGCCGAACGCGACAATTGCGGCATGGGAGCCATCGCCCAGATTCAAGGCAAACGCTCCTTCGAGGTCATCGACATGGCGCTAACCTCCGTCTGCAACATGACCCACCGCGGTGCCGTGGATGCCGACATGAAGACCGGGGATGGTTCCGGCATCCTTTCCCAGATCCCCTACCCGCTCTTCCTGAAAGCCGCCGAGAAGCTCGGCACCAAGCTGGAGAACGAGGGCGATCTCGCCGTGGCGGTGTTCTTCTTCCCCATCGACGACCAGGCCGGCCGCGTCCAGCTCAAGGCTTTGGCAGAAGAGGTGGTCGCCAAGCGCGGCATCACCCTGATCGGCTGGCGCGAGGTTCCGGTGAATCCGGATGCCCTCGGCAAGAACGCCTTGGCCAGCCGCCCGCACATCGAGCACCTCTTGCTCAAGAAGCCCTCTGCATGGGACGGCGATCACTACGAGCGCCAGCTCTTCCTCTGCCGCCGTGAGATCGAACGCAAGACGAAGGGTCTCAACGGCTTCTACATGCCGACCTTCTCCAGCCGCTTGATCTCCTATAAGGGCTTGGCCATGCCGGCGGCGCTTCGCGCCTTCTATGGCGACTTGCAGGACTCGGATTTCCAGACCGCGATCTCGCTCTACCACCAGCGCTTCTCGACCAACACCTTCCCGGCATGGCCGCTCGGCCAGCCTTTCCGGATGATGTGCCACAATGGCGAGATCAACACGGTGGAAGGCAACCGCAACTGGATGGCTTCCCGCGAGGAGTTCTTTTCCAGCCCGATCTGGGGCGATGATATCACCCTCCTGCACGAGCTGATGAACGAGCATGAGTCCGATTCGGCCTCGCTCGACCACGCTCTCGAAGCCCTCGTCCTCTCCGGCCGCTCGCTGGAGCACGCGATGTGCATGCTCGTGCCGCCCGCGTATCGGAATGACGAGGATATCTCGGATGATCTTCGCGCCTTCTACCAATACATCCGCTCCTTCTCGGAGCCTTGGGATGGTCCTGCCGGTCTCGTCTACACCGACGGCACCAAGATCTGCGCTTCGCTCGACCGGAATGGCCTGCGTCCTTCGCGCTACAAACTCACGGAAGACGGCCTGCTCTACATCGGCTCGGAAGCGGGCGCCGTGATCATCGACGATTCCAAGGTGATCCGGAAGGGCCGCCTTGGGCCCGGCCAGATGCTCTCTGTGGACACCTCCACCGGCCAGATGCGGAATGATCGCGAGATCAAGGAAGCCTTGGCCAAGACCAAGCCCTACCGCCAGTGGATCGACGAGAACCGCCTCGAACTGCGCAAGTTCTGTTCCCCGGATGCACTCGCTCCCGCGGAAGACTTTGCCGCCCTCGACCTCTCCCGTCAGCAGGTAGCCCACGGCATCTCTGCCGAAGAATTGGATATGGTCTTCCCGCCGATGCTCAAGGGCGCTCAGGAAGCCGTGTTCTCGATGGGTGACGACATCCCGCTTGCGGTTTTGTCCACCTATCCGCGCTTGCTCTTCACCTACTTCAAGCAGCGCTTCGCACAGGTCACGAACCCGCCGATCGATCCGATCCGCGAATGGGCGGTGATGAGTGCTTCCGCCGGCCTCGGCCCGGAGCGCAACCTGCTGGATGAGACTCCGGAGCATTGCCGCATCGTGAATCTCGAGAGCGGCGTGCTTTTCGAGCACCAGTTGGAGCGCCTCAAGCACCTCGATGAAGAAGGCTTCCCCGCCACCGTGCTTGATATCACTTGGCCCGCCGAGGCCGGCGCAGCCGGCTTGAAGCTTCGCCTCGATGAACTCTGCGACGAGGTGGAGGCTGCCGTGGACCGTGGTGTGAGCATCGTGATCCTTTCCGATCGCGCGGCCTCAACTGCCCGCGTGCCGATCCCCGCAATCCTCGCCACGGGTGCGGTGCATCATCACCTCAACCGTATCCGCAAGCGGATGCGCTGCTCTCTGGTGCTGGAGTCCGGTGAAATCCGCGACACTCACCAGATCTCCTGCGCTTTCGGTTTCGGTGCCACCGCCGTCTGTCCTTACCTTGGCTTCGCCACCGTGCGCCAGCTCGTGGCTGCGGACGCGGGCAAGGGCAAGTTCGAGGGCATCAGCGTGGAGAAGGCCATGGCCAACTATGCCAAGGCACTCGAGAAGGGCATCCTCAAGATCATGTCGAAGATGGGCATCTCGGTGCTCAACTCTTATCAAGGCGCCCAGATCTTCGAAGCGATCGGCATCGGCAGCGAGGTTGTGGACTTCGCCTTCACCGGCGTGCAATCGAAGGTGGGCGGTATCGGCTTCGCGGAGATCGCGGAAGAATCCTTGATCCGTCACCAAGCTGCATTCGAGGTCCAGGTCCCCGCAGGCGAGACTCTGGACCTCGGCGATCCGGGCTACAACCGCTACCGCAAGTCGGGCGAACGCCACGCTTGGACCACCGACGTCATCAAGAACTTCCACACCTTCGTGAAGAGCGGTAAGGCGGAGGACTACGACGATTACGTGAAGGTTTCGCTCGAAACCAAGCCGGTCGCGATCAAGGACCTCTTCGAGTTTGTTCCCTCCTCATCCGGTGCGATCCCGATCGATGAAGTCGAGCCGGTCGAGAGCATCCGCCGCCGCTTCACCACGGCTGCCATGTCGCTCGGCGCGCTTTCGCCCGAAGCTCACGAAACCCTCGCCATCGCGATGAACCGCATCGGCGGCAAGTCGGACTCTGGCGAAGGCGGTGAAGACGCGGTGCGTTACAAGCCTTACCCGAACGGCGACTTCGCCCGTTCTTGGATCAAGCAGGTGGCTTCCGGACGTTTCGGCGTTTCGGCTCACTACCTCGTCAATGCCGACGAGCTTGAGATCAAGATGGCTCAGGGTGCGAAGCCCGGCGAAGGTGGCCAGCTCCCCGGCCAAAAGGTGAACGCTCTCATTGCCCGTCTGCGTCACACGCAGCCCGGCGTGCAGCTCATCTCTCCGCCGCCTCACCACGATATCTACAGTATTGAGGATCTCGCCCAGCTCATCCACGACCTGAAGGAGGTGAACCCACGCGCTCGCGTGACGGTGAAGCTCGTTGCCGAGACCGGCGTGGGCACCGTGGCTGCGGGCGTGGCGAAGGCCAGCGCGGATACGATCCTGATTTCCGGTCATGACGGTGGCACCGGGGCATCCCCCCTTTCCTCCACCAAGCATGCCGGATCTCCTTGGGAGCTTGGCCTTTCCGAGGCGCAGCAAACCCTGCTGATCAACAATCTTCGCGACCGCGTGATCGTCCGCACCGACGGTGGTCTGCGCAACGGCAAGGACATCGTCATCGCAGCGATTCTCGGCGCCGAGGAATACAACTTCGGCACGATCGCGATGATCGCGATGGGCTGCGTCTATGTCCGCAAGTGCCACCTGAACAATTGCCCGGTCGGCATCGCGACCACCGATCCGAAGTTCCGCGCCAAGTTCAAGGGCACGCCCGAGATGGTGATCAACTTCTTCAACGGCGTCGCCACCGAGGCCCGCGAGATCATGGCCAAGCTCGGCGTCCGCACCTTGGACGAACTGATCGGACGTCCCGAGTTCCTCAAGCAGCGCCATGTGCCGGAGCACCCGAAGGCGAATCTCATCGACTTGGCTCCCGTCTTGAAGGACGTGATCCCCGATCTCGCCAAGCATCAGGGCGTGGAAGACTCCTCGATCTCCCGCATCTGCAAGAAGGAGCGCAACGACGGCATCTCCAAGACCCCGCTCGACCTCCAGGTCCTGCGCGATCTCGCGAAGGCGCTGGGCACGGTCGAGATTGCGGAGAACACACCGGAATACGGTCCCGCCTCCACTCCGGATTCGGTGGCGGCAGCCATCCGCACCCTGCCTGACCGTCAGCCGGTTGAGCTCAGCTACGACGTGGTGAACACCGACCGCAACATCGGCACGCGCCTTTCCGGTCGTATCGCCGAGATCCATGGTGATCGCGGATTCAACGGCCACACCGCCGTGACGCTCAAGCTGCGCGGCTCCGCCGGTCAATCGCTCGGCACCTTCCTGGTGTCCGGCGTGAAGATCGAGCTCACCGGCGAAGCGAACGACTACACCGGCAAGGGCATGGCCGCGGGTGAGATCGTCGTGAGGGTTTCTCCCGACGCGAAGTTCAACCCGGCGGTGAACACCATTCTCGGCAACACCTCGCTGTATGGTGCAACCGGCGGTTACCTCTTCGCCAATGGCCGCGCCGGCGAGCGCTTTGCTGTTCGTAACTCCGGTGCCACGGCGGTGGTCGAAGGCGTGGGCGACCACGGCTGCGAATACATGACCAACGGCACCGCGGTGATCCTCGGCAAGACCGGCAAGAACTTCGGTGCCGGCATGTCCGGTGGCACCGCCTTCGTCTATGACGTGGATGGCCGCTTCTATTCCCGTATCAATCCCGAGATGGTCGTGCCGCTTCCCGTAAAGCGCGCTCAGGACATCACGGAACTCAAGAAGTTGATCACCGACCACGCCGAGAAGACCGGTAGCCCCCACGCAAAGGCGTTGCTCGAAGACTGGTCGAACTCGCTCAAGAAGTTCGTCCGTGTGATCGCCAAGGAGCGCGCCGCCCTCGAAGCTGCCGAGGAGCAGCACGAAGCGGCGTCGACTCGCTGAATTAAGATCCAATCATCTGAAGGGCGCTTCCGGAAACGGGAGCGCCCTTCTTATTTTCACAGGAGTGCAAGCACACTACTTCGCTTCCTCCACGGCCTCCCCTGCTGGCTTGGGCGACAACCGTTTCCTCTCCCCCTGCTTTCCCTCCAAAGGCTTGCGTCCCCCGCTCTGCTCCGCCCGCTGTTTGGGGACGAAGGTGCCCGCAGGAAGTTCCATGTAGTCCGCCGCCTCGCTGAGAGCGACCGACTCCTTCGGCGTCGAGGCACTCTCTGCCGCTTTCCGGAGCAGCGGTGCGGCCGCGGAATCCCCGAGAACAATCATCCCGTTCATCGCGGCCGCCCTCACTTCGGCATCCGGGTGCAGCAAGTAAGGCTCGATCTGCGGCAGAGCCTTGGCGTCGTAAGTGACGGAGGCCTGCTCGATCTCGTTCAGGATCTCGATCCGCTTCTCGTCGCTCAAAGGCTCTGCTTTGACGGACGCCTCCTTCCTCTTCTCCGGAGAAACCGCATCGGGTCGTCCCTCGCTCTTGGTAGCTGGCTCCTGCGCGAGCTTGTTCTCCGTCACTCCCGGCAAAGGCTCGCCCTTGGGGCGCGACACGAAGATCACTCCGGCCGCGATCAAAAGGACGACACCACCGGCAAGAAGGAAGTTCCGTGGCTTCATTGCCCGGCGATCAAGGGTTGATCGGCTCCGCTTCCGGGAAGTTCACCGACAAATCGTTGATCGGAAAACCCGAAGAGAAGAGCCAGGATCCTTCCACGATGGACTGATACAGATCCAAACCTCCCGAACCGTCATCGATGGCATCATCAATCGTCCCGGAGATGGAGTAGATCGAACCCGCCCCGTTGAGATAGCGATATTCCAAGGATGGTCCCACCCGCACCGGGCGCAGGGAAAGGCTGCTTTGCCACATCCCCGCCAGGTTCATCGTCGATCCTTCGGTCCCCTCGCCCGATTGGGTCGAGAAGGTAAGCAAGGCATCCGTCTTTGTCGTCGACACGTCCCGGGCGACATACGAGATCACTTGGCCGGAGGAATTGTAGCGCGTCGTGCTCGTCGCATTCACTCCCTCGGCCGAGCCGTAGGTATCCATGGCGAAGTAATCGCCCACATAAATCGGCGCACTCCCCGGCTTCGTAACATAGTAAGTCGGCTCCGCCGACTCCTCGTTGTAGATCGCCTTCAGTGACCACCCCGCAATACTTGGAATGACACCTGAACTCACTAAAAATCCCATAAACTCTCGATTCGACATGCGATAAGTCGTAATCCGCGACTGATACTCATAGTTCGTTTGGATGGGATTTCCCTGAAAATCATACCGCGTCCACTCATTCTCGAACGCCGGCGTCGTCGGAAATACGGGCCGCCCGAACTCATCCCTCACCACGGTGCCCGCCACCGAGAATTGCTCCGTCAACCTCACGGTGACCAGCGACTCGGTGCCAGGAGAAGCGTAAGCATTGCCAGCGAGAAGTGCGACCGAGGAGATCGCGCAGTATGGAATTCGGAGAAGCTTCATGATCGAATAAATCGACGTAGAAATCCCCCATTCTATTCACCGGGCAAACCGATAAATCATTCGGATCTTCATTCGCAGCGTTCCGGCAAGCAAAACGACTTGATCCTGAGCGATTCGAATCCGTTCAGCGCAAATCCGCAGTTTCGGGGATACCAGGACTGGGCCTGTACACTCAGGGCTTGCACCGGGCCTCCGCAACCCCTATTTCGCCGGTCCGCAACCATGGCCAGCACGCCCGTCATCAACCTCCGCAAGGGACACGCCGTCCGTCACAACAACGACGTTTGCGTCGTGATCTCCCACGAACTCAAGACGCCCCCACGCATGGCGTCCTACGTGGTGATGTCGATCCGCAGCGTCGCGACCAAGAAGGTCGCGAACCTTCGCCTCACCTCGAACGACTCGATGGAGTCCGTTCTTCTGGAGCGCATCCCGCACGAGTATTCCTATAAGGACTCCAGCGGTTACCATTTCCTGCACAACGAGACCTACGACGATGTGGCCGTCCACGACGACATCATCGACACCGTTCGAAACTATCTGATCGAGGGCAATACCTACACCCTTCTCTTCGCTGACGGTCTGGTGGCCGACATCGAGTTGCCGCCTTCGATGGAGATGATCGTGGCCGAATCACCGGAAGGTGTTAAGGGTGACTCTGCGAACAACGCTTACAAGTCCGCCACTATGGAAACCGGCCTTGTGGTGCAAGTCCCGCTCTTCATCAACCCGGGCGAAAAGCTGATCATCAAAACGGAAGATGCGTCCTACATCAGCCGCGCTTAGTTGAATCCTCTCTGAAAAGCCGGGCTCCTCACGGGGTCCGGCTTTTTCGTTGTTGGATGGGATGCTGATTTTCAATCTTTTGTGCCCTCGTCACTTGCCCCGGCTTGGCATTCCTGCACGCTTTCTGCTCTAACGGGCTCGGATGACGAGGGAACACGAGCGGCTAGACGAAGATCTGACCCGGGGGAAGAACTGGAAGCGCTGGGGCCCTTACCTCAGCGAGCGCCAGTGGGGCACCGTGCGGGAGGATTATTCAGAGCACGGCAATAGTTGGGGCGAGTTCCCCCACGATCACGCCCGCCGCCGCGCCTACCGCTGGGGCGAGGACGGTCTCCAAGGCTGGTGCGACCGCCAATGCCGCCTTTGCTTTGCTCCTGCTCTTTGGAACGGAAAGGACACGATCCTGAAAGAGCGGCTCTTCGGGCTGGGAGGAAACGAGGGCAACCACGGCGAGGATGTGAAGGAGTGCTACTACTACCTCGATTCCACCCCCACCCATTCCTACACCAAGGCGCTTTACAAGTATCCACAGGGCCGGTTTCCCTACACCGAGATCCGGGAGAAGAATGCCGAACTCGGCCGCGAGGGTCCGGAGTTGGAACTCGCGGACATGGGGATGTTCGACGGGGGGCGTTACTTTGACGTGCTGCAAGAAGTGGCGAAGAGATCGCCGGAGGACATGCTGTGGCGGATCACGGTGACGAATCGGGGGGCGGAGGCGGCGGAGATTCATGTGCTGCCGACTTTGTGGTTCCGGAATGTTTGGAAGTGGGGGTCGGAGAGAGAGACACCTTTGCGCAAGCCTTCAATTGCATTGCATGGTGACCACTTGTTTGCGTCGCATGAGACCTTGGGGGACTTTTTGTTCTATGCGGACTCTCCGGATGCGGAGGAGGAGCCGGAGTGGCTGTTCACGGAGAACGAGACGGATTATCCGGCGATCTACGGGATTGGCGGACCGACGGAGTATGTGAAGGACGGTTTCCACAAGCTGCTGATCCAAGGGGAGAAAGACGCGGTTTCCCCGCTGCCGATGGGGACGAAGGCGGCGCCGCACCTGAAGTTCATGGTGCCGGCCGGGGGAAGCGTGACGATCCGATGCCGCTTACACGCAACCACCTCGGCCGACGGGGTGACCGGCTTGGCAGGGTTCGAGGAGACGTTCGAGGAGCGGATCGCGGAATGCGACGAGTTCTATGGCGAGGTGATTACTTCCGGGCTCTCTCCGGAGGAGAATCTGATCTGCCGTCAGGGCTACGCCGGGTTGCTGTGGTCGAAGCAGTTTTACCACTACGTGATCGATGACTGGCTGAAGGGTGACAGCGACGGCCCGGCTCCGCCGGAAGCGCGGTTGAACGGGCGGAATTCCGATTGGGGACACTTTTTCGCCAGAGACGTGCTCTCGATGCCGGACAAGTGGGAGTATCCGTGGTTCGCGGCGTGGGACTCGGCCTTCCACATGATCCCCTTTGCCGCGGTGGATCCGGACTTCGCGAAGGATCAACTGCTTTTGCTACTACGTGAGTGGTACATGCACCCGAACGGGCAGTTGCCGGCTTATGAGTGGAATTTCTCCGATGTGAACCCGCCGGTGCATGCTTGGGCGGTGTGGCGGGTTTACAAGATCGCCGACCCGAAGGGACAGCGGGACCTGCTGTTCCTGGAGCGGGCCTTCCAGAAGCTGTTGCTGAACTTCACCTGGTGGGTCAATCGCAAGGACGTCGAGGGGCGTCACGTGTTCGGCGGCGGATTCCTCGGACTGGACAACATCGGGGTCTTCGACCGCTCGCATGCGTTGCCGGATGGTGGCAAGCTGCATCAGGCGGACGGCACGGCGTGGATGGCGTCCTACTGCCTGCTGATGCTGGCGATGGCGCTGGAACTGGCCAGCGAGAAGCCCGCTTACGAGGACATTGCCTCGAAGTTCTTCGAGCACTTCGTCAGCATCACGGATGCGATCAACTCGCTGGGCGGGACGGGTCTATGGGACAGCCAGGACGGGTTCTACTATGACCAGCTGATCGTGAACCATGACGAGCCGGTGCCACTGCGGATTCGCTCGCTGGTGGGACTTCTGCCGATGTGCGCGGTGACGGTGCTGAAGCAAACCACGATCGAATCGCTCTCCGGGTTCCGGAAGCGGATGGATTGGTTCCTGAGCAGCCGTCCGGACCTGTTGAAGTACATCAACGTGCGGCGTAATACCGGGGACAAGAAGTCGGCGCTATGCTTGTTGGCGATTCCTTCCGAGGCGCAGTTGCGCAAGACGCTTCACCGCATGCTGGATCCGAACGAGTTCCTGTCGGACTACGGGATCCGCTCGCTGAGCAAGGCGCACGACAAAGAGCCCTTCGTTTTCGAGCACGGCGGCGTACGGAACGAAGTTCAGTATACTCCCGGGGAGTCGAACACGGATATGTTCGGAGGCAACTCGAACTGGCGCGGGCCGATCTGGTTTCCGACGAACTTCCTGATCGTGGAGGCGCTCGAGCGTTACCACCACTTCTACGGCGACAGCTTCAAGATCGAGTATCCGACCGGTTCAGGCGTCGAGAAGACCCTCAAGGAAGTGGCGATCGATATCTGCGACCGGCTGATTTCCTTGTTCTGTCCGTGTGAAACGGGATACCGGCCTTGCTTCGGCAATGCGGAGACGGCGAAGCGCTACAGCGACGTGGAGCATTGGCAGAACCTGCTGCTGTTCCATGAATACTTCCACTCGGAGACAGGGGAAGGACTCGGGGCTTCGCACCAGACAGGTTGGACTTCGCTGGTGGTGAGGCTGGTGAGAGATCGGAGGGAGAAACTCTGCCAGAGAATTATGTGAACCTTCCCCTAGCCAGCTCATCCCAGCAGGCATTCCTCAGTGAGAAACCGAGATGCTCCAATAGGACAGACCATCGAATCGGGATTCTCTGACGAAATGTCGTCGGGATCTCGGATCTGATCGCGGCTATGCAGGCTTCGCCAAGCCGGAGCTTTAAGCGCTGCATCGTGGCGCGGCCCATCGTCTCAAAGGCCGTCGCGTGCCACCTAACGAGGTTGGTGCATGAGCGTGGGGCGCCGAGTTGATACCTGCCCTGAATTCGTTACCCCTATCTACGCGACTTGATCTGGCTGAACGATCTCAAGACCCGCTTCAGATCCCGCCCTCCCCCCTTTCCCGCCTAACCGGACAATCGCCGTGCCGATGTTCGCCGAGTTGAGCTATCAGCAGCGGAGGATTGTCTGTCCCCCTTCTCTTTGAGGGAATCCGACCCAAGATCTAAAAGTTGCCCAGGCGACGGTAGGTCGGCATGGCTTATTGATCTACAGTTAAATGGGATGGTCATTTCACCTCGGAAATCTGGTCGTGAGCTTGATAGGCTCTCCGAAAAGTAGAATCTGCTTGAAAAAGCAAAACCTATCATGGAAAGTCACAACCTAGACATCGGAAAAGTAGATCTTTTGCTCCAAGAAACTCTGACTCTCTTCCCCAAATGAAAATCTGGCGATCAAGATGGGTGATAGTCCTAGCAGCGCTCATTTGCCTCTTGCTGATTCTCGCAGATCGGAAAAATGCTGCCTATGCAAAGCGTTCAGCGTATGGGAACCAACCAACAGGGGTAGCCGAATCTCAATTAAAACAATCGGAGGAGGCAAGAAAATCCAATCGTGTCAATCGGGCCGCGCAGTTGAAATTAAGTCCCGAACAACAAAAACTTATAAGCATGGGCGTTTTCTCTGATGAGAATGCAGCATCATTCTTTCTTATAGGGGTCGGAGATAAAATTCCCAGTGACGCTCTCAGGGAAGTAGGCCTAACCGAAGATAACCGTCCTGAGCTAGAAGCGATCGTAGACCGCCTCACAGACACAATGGGTAGTTTGATATCTGATCAAGCAGTTCAAGACGAGGCGGAAGCAGCCAAGGGCAATGTCGTATATCATATCCCAGCTGATCCCCAAGGGGGGGCGAACGCACTTCTTGAGTTCAGACAACAACTGACCACAAGCTTTGGCCCCACCATCGCGGATGCGCTAATGCGAGGACTTCATTGCCCCCAATTTTTTGGAGCATTTGGCAAACAAGACGTTAGACTGCAGGTGACTGATGGGATTTCCCACAGTGGAACGCCTGTTTATTATGTTGACTACTCGTGTAGCGATCCTTCAACGGGAAAGAAATATAGGGAGGGACGGGAAACCCACGAGAGCTTCCAAAGTAGATTCGGTCATAAGGTGGTAGATAAAATATTTGAAGCGAAAGCAAGAATGAACCAAGAGTGATTGTTTCTAGTTGATGAAATATATGAAAGCCGAAGAATTCCTCCCTCCTAAAGTGGATCTCATGGATGTCTGTGAGCAAAACAGCATTCTCCAGAATAGACGTGCGTTTATAAAGAAAACCAGCGGCTTATCTCTCGGGACTTGGGCGATTTGGAATGGTCTAACTGGAAAGGCCGAGGCGTGGCCATATTCAGCGGTGATACCCATGCCCAGTTCTCACGTGGCGAAGGCGTGCTCACAAGTGTTCACCTCTCCCCTTGATCCTTATAAGGGTTGGCTGAATATTGTAGTTTGGCCATCGGGCGGCTCTTATGGTTCCTATTGCGAAGTTTCGTTTCGTTTGGCAGGCGAGAACCCTGTAGGAGCATCCTTCGTTGGATCTTGGCAGTGGGTAAGAGGTTATCTTTCAGGTGGAGATGCCGATTGTAATATTTCCAGCACCTCCGACTCGTTGGAAATTGCGCTTTGGAATTGGTATGAGAACGGCTCGACCACTCCTATTGATCCGTGGGAGGATTATGTTTTCCATAGAGTTTGGGTGGAATACCAAGCTGCCGGCAAGTTTAGTAATCCAGCAGTGGCCAGTGATCAATACTATACTGTGACGTTTAAGTTGCGATTCGGAGCATTTGATCCTTCTACCGGAAATCAGATCGGATCTGACTTCGCGTCGGCTGGAGGATTGATAGATCTCGGAGCGCTCGGGGCGTAATACCAATAGGCAAGATGAATCTTGCAGTAATGTTCGCCTTTACGGGCAGCACTTCTCATTATTGGCCTAGGCAGGCCAAATGGGCGGTCTCATCTTTGGTCCGATCAACTTGGCAAGGCGAGATCAAGATCTGGAGAGGATGGGAAAAACCTCTATTTCCGCACGGACGCCAATTTTTAAGCGAGGAGTATTTTGATTTCAGCGCAGAGCTTGAATCTTTCTCTTTGGGAGATACTTCTGCGAAGGAGCATTTGCATTGTTCTTTTCTGTACTTCACATGGCTAAAGAAATTTTTATCGACCATTCCTGTCGATAGGTATAAATGGATTCTATTATTTGACGCAGATGTTGTATTTCTTCGGGATATCGGGCACCTGCTGAAATCTTCTCGTCAACTGATTTTGCATCGTTATATTGCGGAGGGGTGCGAAAAAATTGACGGAGGATTTCTCGCACTCAGATCTGAAATTTTTCATGATTTTATTTTGATCTGGATGGCAGAACTAAAGATTGCTGTGGAGTCGCATTGGGATAAATCGCGATCCGAAATCATAAGTGAGATTGTATCGAAACGGGGGTGGACTATGGACAGATTTGAGGCCGGAGAGGTTTTAACTACCACCTCTAGCGATGCTTTGCTGTTTGATGCTTTTGATGCTGCGGTTGTCCATGTAAATCCCTCTTCTTCAGATCTTAGAACTCGCATTTCTTCTGGTCTTTTTCTATCAAGCATTCTCGGTGAAGGTTGGGGTGGAATCTGGGATTCGCTAGAAATGTAACATCGCCATGAATGGGTCTGAGCTCCCGGTTTGTTACTATATCAATAACGCGAGGGCGCAGCATCTTCGAAGTTTGATTGAGTGGGATTTTGCGCAGAACGATCTTGATGTGATTCGCTTTGCCGGAGTTGATCCAGATCGGAGATGGAGATCATTTTCTGGCGTGAGGAGAGGAGGTGTAAGGTCGATGTCTAAGGCATCGCTGGATACTTACGTTATCCTTATTGCGATGATTATTATTATTAGAAACGCAAGGTCACAGCGGCTTAATGCTGTGGCTATTTTTCGCGACAACGTTACATTGAGAGCTAACTTCAAAAGACTTCTCTCAAGACTGGCCCTCCCCGAGGACTGGGGTGTTCTGCTTCTCGATGGAAATCATAATAAGTGCATACTCCCGGTTTGTTTTGGTTTAGCCAAGATAGAAGACCCCCTTCAAGGGGTGCCTCTTGCGTTTATGGTAAGTCGTCGGCATTTTAATGTGGTTTTGGCGGACTTGAAGAGGTTGTGCAAGATGATTCGTATTGATGGACTCGAAGCTCTTTCTGGAGCTTTTCAGACGTCCCGTCCTATCTTCACTTGTGTTCCGGCTTTGGTGTGGAAAAGGGAACCTGATTTCCCTCAGTCTTCACAAAGTTGCAAGAGGATTCAGTTAGAGGTTGGAGAAGGCTCTGAAGATATTTTCACCAAGATGTATGGAGGCGGAGTGAAGGGAATTCGATCAAAATTGGCTCTTATCTTTTTGACTAGGGCCGATGTAAATCACCCGTCTATATGGAGAGATTTTGTGGATGAATGCCCTGAGCGGGTGGTAGTTCATTCTCATTCAAAAGTTCGCTCTTTGGGGGTAGATGCGTTCTTGCATGGAACAATCGTAGATAGTAACATTCTTACGAAATGGGGGGACATGAGTTGGTCAGGGCGACTAGGCTTCTTTTGTCCACGGCGCTTTGCGATCCTGAGGTAACCCACATTGCCTTGCTTTCAGAAAGTTGCGTGCCTATTAGATCTCTTTCTTATATTTTGGCTTCGCTGGAGGCCTCGCCTAAATCTCGTTTCTATTTCAGTGGATTGGATTACTGCAGTCTAATGCAGAGAGCTAGGGCAAAGGCCGTCCCGTCAGTTCCTGATTCATGCTGGCGGTTCCAACCCCAATGGTGGTTGATGAGTCGCGAGACTGCACTGTGGGCTAATGCAAATGATTACACGAAGGATCTTGAACTGGTGGAGATACCTGATGAGATGTATTTCTCGACAGTTCTGATGCTTCAAGGATATCCGCTCGAGGATCGGGTGCATTGCAGACCTGTGACGTGGACCTTCTGGGAGAAAGGACACGGAAGTCCTAAGATATTCAAAGATTTAGATGCGGGAATTATTGAGAATATGTGGGAGTCTGGATGCTTTTTTGCGCGGAAGTTTGCCCGGGGTGCCGACATGTCTAACTTCCGTCTTCATCGGCAATGAGGTTTGGAGCGCACTTTACACTAGAAGTGGTTTCAAAAGTATCCGGCAAGGATCATCATGCAGGCGAGTTCGAAGAAGCCAAGTAGAGATCGCTCCTGCGCTGCCGCGTGTGGTAGTGGAAGATCATGCCGAGATGTGCAGCACCGCCGACGCGCTGCCGGTAGAGATGCCGCGCGAGAATGAAGTGGCCCCACCGCCGAACTGGTGCTGCCCTATCTCGATGTCGGCGGTGCCGCCGTGCCCGACCTTATTTCCGAGCATTTCAATCTCGCCGAGGGCGAGGGTGTAGTGATCCGCACGCTTGATCTAGGCGGTCCGGTGGTGGCGGCGGGACTTGGCCAGAAGCACATCGTGACGAGGATTGCGGGCAAGGCGGTGGGTTCCCACGACGGGCTGCGCGAAGCGATCTCCGGCAGCAAGCCGAGTCACGCGGTGGAGGTGGATTACATTCACCGCGGCGAATCGACGACCGCGACTCTAACGCTGATCAATGCGCCGGCGCATCAGGATCTAATCGCCCGTAGGGGCACGCCACTTGGAGCATCGCGGTCGAATTATCCCAGCTGATGCAAAGTCTGGAGCCAGCCGCTGGTCCGCTCCACGGTTCAGCGCCGTTTGTAGTGGCGGAGCTTGCGGCTTCCCGGTGGAACGGCGGGCCGAGATCATGTCCAGACCGAATTTGGCCAAGGTGACAAGCTTATTTCCTACGGCGAGAGGTGCCAATAGCGGCGAGGAAGAGGCAGGCAAGCACGGCGGACGAGGGTTCGGAAATCGCGCTGATGTCCACACTGAGATTGTCGATATGGATGACGCTCGAAAAGTCGTTGCCAATGCGGAGGCGGTCGTGAAGGTCCATGCACCCATGTCATAGAGATAGGTGGATGTGGCCGTAGTGACGGCGGTCGGGTCGGAACCAGCCTCGAGGTTTCCGAAGCGGAAGGAGAAATTTCCGATTTGAGGCCGGCAAGGAAGAGTCCGCTAGGTCCCCTGCCCCGCCGCCGGTATGATGCGGGGATGGCAGAGATGATCGAGACGAGACTGAATGCGCGGCAGAGGAAATTCGCGCTGCTGGTGGCCGAGGGGATGTCGCAGTATGCGGCCTTTGAAAAAGTATACGGCCGGAAGGAGGCGACCTATGCCTCCGCGCTGACACGGAAGCCGGCGGTGGCGGCGGAGATCGCAAGACTGCAGGCGGAGGCGGCAGCGGCGTGCTCGCTGAAGCACCAAGAGCTGGTGGGCTTCCTGGTATCCGTGATCATGACGCCGGTGGGGCATCTGGGACCGGACGATCTGCTGGTGCAGGAGTGGACGGAGGTGGAGACGAAGGGCAGCAAGCGGAGAACGCTGAAGGGGATCAACAAGCTGGGAGCCGCGAAGCTGCTATCCTGCCTGCTGGGCTGGATGAAGCCGGATCACTCCAGCAGCCAGAGCGAGATCAAGATCGTGCTGAAGAAGATGTGGGAGGATGAGGATGGTGCCGGACAGGGCAATCGCACTTAGATTCTGATCACCGCGAATGGACGACAATTGACGCGAATGGGATCCAATCCTCCTGGCGTCCGATCTTTGGTCCGGTCAGCATGGTCGGCAGCTTGCCTGATCCCGTCGGGAATTGGGGACTTTTCGCGTCAATTCGTGGTCCAAATTTCCAGATGCGATTGCCCCGGGGCGTCGGCAGTTCAGTTTGACCGGGTGCCTTGATTGATCCACTCGGTGATGAGGGCGATGTGGGCGGCGGTAAACTGGTTCGATCCACCGGGGCCAAGATTCCCCCCGCCGTGGGAGTTGCCTCCCTGAGGTTTCAGGAGGATCAAGGAGGAGCCGGGGTTGCCCGCAATGGCCCGTGTGGCGAATCCCGGTTCAGCGTCTGGAGTTTCGACAGTGAGCTCATTGAAGATGGATGCCGCGCTGCCGCCCAAGTTCATCTGTCCGAAGTTTGCCGATCCATGACAGCTGGTGCAAGTGCCGGCGGAGAAGATGGGCGCGATGAAAGTCGGGAAGCTGACGAAGACCTTCACCGTAACCTCGTCGAATGCCTGAAGGGTTCCGTCTGAAGCCGTGAGGCGCAGAACATAGGTGCCGTGAAGGGAGAAGGAGGCGGATGTGCTGTTAGAACCGGGCGTGGTGAAGTTGACGGTGCCGGGCCCGCTGATCTTGCTCCATGTGCGGGTGAGTGCAGGCGGAGCGGGAAGATTGTCATCGGTGACGGTGCCCGTGAGTGTGAGGGAGCCGGGCAAGGATGTGGGTGTGATCTCGGCATCACTACCAGCGCTTACGGAAGGGGCCTGGTTGCCCGTAGGCTGGGAGTTGACCACGACGGTGAGTTCGTCCGAGGAAGTGAAAGCGCCATCCGATGCTTCCAAGCGGAGGACGTAGGTGCCGGCGACGGAGAAGGTAGCGGTGGTGTCGATGGAGGCAGCAGCGCCGAAGGTGACTTGGCCCGGACCGCTGACACGGGTCCAAAGGGTGGAAAGGGATGCGGGAGGATTCGGCAACCCATCGTCGGAGGCGGAGGCATCGAGATTGGCGAATGCGGGAAGGGTGACGGCGAGGTCGGGACCGGCGAGGACAAGCGGTGGCTGATTCTGGCTTACGAGGACGCTCTTGGTGGTGCTGTGCTTGAGCGATCCATTCCTGGCGGTGAGCTGGACGACATACTCACCATTGAGGTCGGGAACGAAGAAGGTCTGGGGATCTGTCCTGACCCAGTAAAAGAACAGGGAGCTGCCGGGAGGCGCTGAGATGATGCGCCAAGTGAAGTCGGTGGCGAAGGAACTCTCGCGTGCATCGAGGAAGACGGGAGCGCCGATGGTGCCGGTCTGCGGTGCGAGCATGCGGGCGACCGGTGTGCCGGGACCGGAATGACCGGTGGTATTGAAATGCAAGGACCAGTCGACGAGGTCGCCTTCGTCATCGCCGCCCATGTCCTGGAGTGTGAGGATCCAAGTGCCATTGGGGAGCTCGTTATCGAAGGCGCTGAGGGCGCCGCTCGGCTTCCACGAGCCGATGTAGGGAGCTTGGCTGCCGGTGACGGAGGAAAGGGAGATGCCGACCTCGTCATCGAAGCGGGTGCGACCGAAGTTGTTGCCATCGCCGCCCTCGCGATTGAGGAAACGCACGACGGTGCCCTGCGGTGAGGTGAGAGTAGCGACGAGATCGCCGACGTAGGGATGGCTGAGTCCGTTGGTCTCGCCCGGTGTATCCCGAGAGGCCGGGCCGGGGCCATCGAAGGAGATATCGAGATCGGTGATGAAACCGGTGAGTCCGGTGACATCAATGGTGGTGGTGACGGGGCCGCCCTGACCAGCATCGGGGATCTCGGAGACCGGCCCGGAGTAGCGGAAACGGTTGGGCGCGGCGATCCAATCGGCGAGCATTTCGCTCTGGGAGGGATCGAAGCTTTTCCAAAACTTCTCGGCGGTGCGCTTGGCCATCGGCATCCTGCCGCGTTCATAGACCTCGGACTTCACAAGGGCGCGGAGGACATCGAACTTCTGATAGGTGGAGAAGTCGAGGTGAGGGGCGCGATCGGTCTGCATGACGTGGCAGGCGCGACAGGACTTCGCGACGACACCATGGTAAAGTTGAACGGCCTCCGCGGGAGCGTAGGGAGGAGCCCAGCCCTCCGGTGTAAAGGCTTCGTTGAAGGGTTTGGCGAGATTGGGGGTTTGGTACCAGCCGTGGATGAGATCGACGACGGCATCGCTGCCAGGAGGTGCGGGCGGGCTGGTGCGGGTGGTGATGTGGAGGGAGAAGCGGTTGATGGTGCCGGTATCGGCGCCCGCATGATCGAGGACCGTGAGGGTCCAGTTGCCATTGGGGGCGAGCCCTTCGAATGCATCCAGGCTGGAGTGAGGAAACCATGATCCGACGAAGGGAGCTTGAGAAGAACCCGCGACCTGGATGGCGTTGCCCGACGGGGATTCGTCGTCGAGACGGGTGTTGCAGAGGTTGTTACCGCTGCTTCCTGTCCGGCGCATGAGCGTGACCTGCTCTCCCGAAGGAGCGGTGAGGATGATCTCCAGGTCCCCGATGAAGCTGTGGGTCAAGCCTGCGTTCGGGTCGTTGAGGATGGAGGTAGGCGGGCCGTTGGAGTCGAAGGAGAAATCGAGATCGGCGATGGTGCCGGAGAGATTGCCGACGGGGATGGTTACCTGGGCGACACCGGGGGCGTTTCCGCTGAAGTCCGGGATCGGGACCGGGGGGCCAGTGTAAGCGATGGAGGACAGGGTGGTATCGTTCTGCGGGAGAGGGGTGATGTGGAGGGAGAACTGGTTGACACTGCCGGAGTCCAATTCGAAGTCATCGCTGACATGTAGGATCCAAGTGCCGTTGGGATCCTGCCCGTTGAATGCGGCGAGCGGCTGGTCCGGCCTCCAGCTTGCCGAGAAAGGTGCTTGAGCTGGGACTACGGTTGCAATCGGGGTTGGTGCGTCATCGTCGAAGCGGGTATTGAAGAAGTTCTGGGCACTGATGCCGAGGCCACCCTCGGCGGGTCCGCCCACCGTGCTCGCCAAGATGACGGTCGTTCCCTGCGGGGAAGTGAGCCGGAAGGTAAGATCGCCCACGTAGGAGTGATTCAAGCCGTTGCTAGAGTCATCCGGATCGAGTGAACCCGGGCCTGCACCATCGAAGGAGAAGTCGAGATCGGCTATGGGGCCTGAATGGCCTGAGACGACGATGGGGATACTCACACCGGCGGAGCTGTTATCGGGGATGGCGATGCTCGGGCCGGTGTAGCGGGTGCGGACCTCGGCGGGAATGGAGGCGAGGACGCCGAAGTTGAGGTGGCGGAAGGCTTCGGTTTGGTCGAAGCGGCCGAAGCCGGGGAGTGAGGGGTAGGTGAAGGAGTCGACATCGAAGGGGATGAAGCGCGCGCCGGTCCTGCCGAGGTCCGGGTAGGTGTTGTTCACGAGCTCGCGGGGATCGCCGCCGTGACAAGTCATGCACATGCCGGGCTGGAACTTGGCGCCGCGGCCATCGAGGTCGATCTTGGTGAGTCGGGCGCCGGGACCGGCGGAGGGATCGGCGCGCTTCGAGGGATCGGGGTGATGACCGTTGAAGGTGAAGAATTTTATGTAAGGCCTGCCGCCCTGAATGGGATGCGGGGAATACTCCATGGCGACGGTGGCAATGTCCGTTCCGGCGCCTTGGGCCGCTTCGTTCGCGGTGGTGTAGTTGACCACGTAGTAGGAGATGCGGTTCGAATCGTGGCGCATGAACATGCGGCGGCCGAAGCCGAGGTCTGCCTCGTTGAAGTAGGCGGCCGCGGCCTGGGTGCCGCCGGATTGGCCGAAGCCATTGGCGGTGATCCAAGCGGACAAGGTGGTCTTCTGCGCGAAGGGATCGATGGCGTCGTAGTAGGCAAGTGAGTTCGCCTCCGAGCCTTGGAAGTCGACGAGGTTGGACTGGTCGATGAAGAGGTTGGCATCGAGCGGGAGGGCGATCGTCACATGAATCGAGGCGCCCGATGGAATCGGGACGTGGGGGGAGAGGTCGGGGGAGAGCACCGCATTGGCGGGATTGTGGACCTGGCGGATGGCTTCCACCGAGGCGATGCCGAAGCCACCGAGCGCCAAGCTATCCTTGGCCGCTTGAAGGCTGAGTCCGAGGATGCGGGGCGGGAGGGTCGGTTCGTTCGGGTACTGGGGATTGGTGGAGAACTTGAGGATCTCATCCTTGTTCGAGAAGCCGTCCTGATCGTGGTCCTGAGCGGCGTCGTGGGGATTGAGAGGACTGAGGAAGCCTTGGGTGAGCTCGATGACGTCGTTGAGACCGTCGCCGTCGAGGTCGAGGGGGGCATTGCGGGGAATCTGCTTGAGCCGGTAGAAGCCGCGCTGTGGTTTTGTCTGGAGAATTCCGGCATCGACGAAGAGTTCCTCAAGGCCGGTGCCCAAGGTGAGTCCCACGGGACGATCGAAAGCGGCGAGGGAATCTCCGAATTCGGCGATGTAGTAACTATCGGGATCCGAGAGAAAAGAGAGCCGGATATCGTCTCCGATTTTCTCGATCTTTACACCCGGGAGCTCGGCAGCGCGGATCGAGGTTGCGAGCAAGAGCCCGGCTCCAATGCAAATGGCTTTGGTCTTCATGGCGACACGAGGGAGGCCCCGGGAGAGCAAGCCACGACCAAGGACGGATGCTCAAAGCCGAGAGGACGACCTTGTTCCGCTAAGATCCAAACGGGCTATTCCGGGGAGGGATGGAACCCTGCGCTTTGCCCAGTCGCAGGGAGGATGGGAGGATACGATGGATCTCGAACAGATTACCGCCGCCATGTCAATGAAACACCAACATGAAGATCAATTCATTTATCTAATATCAATCAATGATACAGATATTTCAATCTAACTAAGACGGGCACCGGTGGTTTAGCGGGCGACGGAGGAATGTCCGTGGTAGAGGTGGAAGGCGCCGTAAGTCCAGTTCGGGCCTTTCATGCCGGGGAAATTGGCACGATCGAAGGTGAGGAGGATGTAGGGTGCCGGATAGCCTGCGGGGAGCGGAACGAGATTCGGCCAGACGCGGCCATTGCCTTCCGCGCTCCATGGCGGGAGATCGAGGGAGAGTTTTCCAAGAGGCTCGAGATCGGGGAAAGAGCAGACGTGGAAGCTGCGATCCGCGTTGCCGAAGAGGGCGTAGTTCACTCCCCCCACCTTCTGAATGGTGGTGCCGGTGCTATCCGATGCGACGGGGCCGGCGATGCGGGAGAAGCCGGCATCCCAAGTGGCGGACTCGAAGACGGCGGCCTTGTAGCCGCCGACATTCTGGCAGAGGAGCATGCGCCATTTGCCGGAGGCCTTGTCGAAGATGCCGTGGGGATCCTCGTAATCGCCGACGAGGCCCATGGGGGCGGAGTTCATGATGGAGAAGCCGCAGCGGGGATCCTTCGTGGAGCGGACGGCGAGGATCTCTTTCTTCTCTTGTTTGGCGGGGTCGCCATAGGCGGAGAAGGCGGTGGTCCAACCGCGCCACTCGCCGCTGGGACGATGAAGGAAGAGATGGGAGGCGAGTTCGTTGCGAAGGAGGCCATCGCCACGGTCGAAGGCAATGAGGCCTTCGAAGCGGAGATCGAAGATCGAGGGATCGAGGCTGAAGACGCCTTGGGCGGGATGAGGGAGGCCTCCGCCGCGGGTGGTGGCGGTGAACCAGAGCCGGCCGTTCTCTAACAGAGGAGTGCCTTCTTCATCGGTGATGGCACGGATGTCGGCCTGGCCGATGCCGGGGGTGATGCTGGCGGAGGCGCGGGTGATGCTGGCGTGGAAGCCGCTGCGGGTGGAGGTGCGGACCCATGCAGACATGGCGCGATGGACCTCCTTGCGGCGGAGATCGAGGTGCTGGACGACATCGGTGCGGCCGATGAGTTCGACTTGGTCGTGGTGGCGGAGGAAGACATTGAAGCCGACGGCGCTCATCTGGACGATGAGGGAGATCGGCTGCTCGAAGGGACGGGGGCGGAAATCGGGGGCTTCTTCCTTGAGGATGGTTTGGTCGCCTTTGGTGAAGGACCAGCGGATGCCTTGGACACTCTTGTTCGCGCAGAGGAGATCGATGCGGATGGCCTCCCCTGCCCCGTGGATGAATTCGAGGCCCACGTCGCCGTTATCGGCGGAGGTGAGTTCGAGCTCGTAGGTGGCGAAGGGATTGAAGCCGGAGAACCAGACGGAGGTTTCGGAGGCGGCACCGGCGGTGACGACGAGCTTCCCGGAGACGAGCTTGATCTCGGCACTGCCGGAGTGGCGCTTGAGCGGGTGCATCAGCTCAAGGTCGACGATCGAGGAGGGATCGAGCGTGGCGAGAGGGATCGCCTGATCGCGATCGAAGACCATGCGCCTGCTGGCCTGACGGGTGAAGCGGATGTCCGCGGGTGTCTCCGCGATGGCGGGAAGACAGAGGGAGAGCGCAGCGAGGATGGAGATGCGGGCACGTATCAGCACACCGGCATTGAGGCTGGTGGGGACACGGGTGTCGAGCGACGGGGTGAGGGCTCCGTGTCGCCCCTACCGGGGCTTCGGACATTCACCCGACGTTTCCGGTAACTCACGCCACCGGCTAATATCTTTCGCCCCTGCCGGGGCTGAAGAACCCTCGCGGAGGAATAGGATCAGGCGACCTGACGGTCGACGTCGACACGGAGATTGCCGATGATGAAGTCCTGGCGGTCGGGGGTGTTCTTGCCCATGTAGAAGGCGAGGAGCTCCTTGACGCCCTTGCCTTCCTCGAACTCGACGGGATCGAGGCGCATGTCGGGGCCGATCATGAACTTGAACTCGTCGGGCGAGATTTCGCCGAGGCCCTTGAAGCGGGTAATCTCGGAGGTCTTGCCGAGCTTGGTCAGGGCCTTCTCCTTCGCCTGTTCGTCGTAGCAGTAGATCGTTTCCTTCTTGTTGCGGACGCGGAACAGCGGGGTCTGCAGGATGAAGAGGTGGCCCTCGCGGATGATCTCCGGGAAAAACTGGAGGAAGAAGGTGAGGAGCAGCAGGCGGATGTGCATGCCGTCCACATCGGCATCGGTGGCGATGATGACCTTGTTGTAGCGGAGTTCGGCGATGCCGTCCTCAATGCCGAGTGCGGCTTGGAGCAGGGCAAACTCCTCGTTCTCGTAGACGATCTTCTTGGCGAGGCCGAAGGTATTGAGCGGCTTGCCGCGGAGCGAGAAGACGGCCTGGGTTTCTACCTCGCGGCTCTTGGTGATGGAGCCGGAAGCGGAGTCGCCCTCGGTGATGAAGAGGGTGCTATCGAGGCGCTGCTTGTGCTTGGAATCGAGGTGGGCGCGGCAGTCGCGAAGCTTCTTGTTGTGCACCTTCGCCTGGCGGGCGCGCTCGCGGGCGATCTTCTGGATGCCCTTCAGGTCCTTGCGCTCGCGCTCGGCGGCCTGGATTCGCTTCTGGATGGCTTCCGCGACCTTCGGGTGCTTGTGGAGATAGTTGTCGAGGTGCTGCTTGAGGAAGTTGCCGACGAAGGTGCGGATCGATTCGCCATTCGGAGAGATAGTGGCGGAGCCGAGCTTGGTCTTGGTCTGGGATTCGAAGACGGGCTCCTCGATGCGGACGACGATGGCGGCCTCGATGCCGGCGCGGATATCGGCGGGATCGTACTGCTTCTTGTAGAAGCCGCGGATGGCATTCACGAGGCCCTCGCGGAAGGCTTGGAGGTGAGTGCCGCCCTGGGTGGTGTTCTGGCCGTTGACGAAGGTGTAGTACTCCTCCCCGCTTTCCGCGGTGTGGGTGAAGGCGACCTCGATGTCCTTACCCGTGAGGTGGATGGGATCGTAGAGGGCTTCGCTCTCCATCTCCTCGCGGAGCAGGTCGAGCAGGCCGTCCTTCGATTTGAACTTCTTGCCGTTGAAGACGATGGTGAGGCCCGGATTCAGGTAGCTGTAGTAGCGGCACATCTTCTCGACCACCGCCTCCTTGAACTTGGTCTTGGCCGGGAAGATGGTGCGGTCGACATCGAAAGCGAGGCGGGTGCCGGAGGGGGCCTCTTCCTTGCGGGAGGCCTCCATGTTCTCGGTGACGATACCTTTCGAGAACTCGATGGCCTTGGTCTGGCCATCGCGCCATGCCTGGATCTCGAAGAAGCCGGAGAGCGCGTTGACGGCCTTGATGCCGACGCCGTTCAGGCCGACGGACTTCTTGAAGGCCTCGCTGTCGTACTTGGCACCGGTGTTGATCTGGGCGGCGCAGTCGTAGAGCTTGCCGAGGGGGATGCCGCGGCCGAAGTCGCGTACCTCGACGCGGCCTTCCTCGTCGATCTCGACGCGGATCTCCTTGCCGTGCCCCATGATGTGCTCGTCGATGGAGTTATCCATGACCTCCTTGAGGAGGATGTAGATGCCGTCGTCCGGAGAGGAACCGTCACCGAGCTTGCCGATATACATCCCAGGCCGGAGCCGGATGTGTTCGCGCCAATCGAGGGACTTGATGTCAGCTTCGGTGTATTCGGCCATGGGGAATGCTTCAGGAAGCCTGAGGAATCCCGGGCCGGGTGGCAAGCGCGGGGTCCCGAAGCCCTGAAACAATTGCGAATCAGAGAGATCCGCGAGAGGAGATCAGCGAAGCGCCCGCTGCATGGTGTCCCATCGGCGCTTGAATGCGGGGGATCTGGCGGCGAGCTTGTTGCCCGCTTCCTTGGCACGCTCGGGATTGCCGGCAAGGAGGTCGAAGGCGATGGCCTGTTCGTGGCGGCGGAGGCGCTCGATCTCGCTGGAGCTGCTTTTGACCAGCGCGCGATGGAGCGCGATCATGCTGTCCGGAGAGAGCTCGCTCCACGCGATGTCCCGGGGGCTGCCGGAGGCATCCACGGTGAGGAGACCGCCGGGGCGAGTGCCGGTGATCTTGTCGAGCTTGGTGCTATCCCGGAGCTCGAGGGCCAGCGCGGCGGGTGGTGACTTGAGGCCTTCTTCGAGCTCGCCGAGGAAAGCCTCGGCAGCTTCGGCGAGCATGAGCGTGGCGGCGACCGTTTCATCGCCATCAGCCTTGTCCTTCAAGAGGGTGGCGGCTTCGGCGAAGCGGCACTCCGCGGCGACGGCGCGGATGGCGGCAAGAGGGCCGACGGGCATTTGCTCCTGAGTTTCCGACGGTTCCGCCGGAGCAAGCGCAGGTTTGGCTTCGAGCAAGCGGGCGCGCTTCTCGAGATCGAGTTGAAGGGCGCGGATATTGAAGCGGGCACGGCCCTTTGTTTTCAGTCCGGCGTGAACGGCATGAAGCTCATCCGCGAGACTGCGGCAGGTTTCGGGGTCTTCCGGAAGCGTGTCCGGTATGGCGCTCTTGAGAGTCTGCAGATCGCTGAGATAGGCGGCGACGATGTCGCGATAAGGCTCGATCCAGGCATCGCTCCCCTTCCCTTCGGATGCCGCGACGGCTTCGAGATGAGGACGGGCCGTGTCCGGAGAGCCCTGCTCCCAGTTTTTCAGGCCGTAAAGGAGCGCGGCCATGAGCGCGGCACCCGTCGGAGGAGAAGCCGACTCGGGCCGAACCATCGGGCGGATGCTCTTGATCTTATCGAGTGCGACAATCAGCTCATCGCCCGTCTGGTCGTCGACTCCGATGGCATTCGAGATATGGGTGATGGCAGCACTTGCTTCCTTCTTGGCGTCGCTCGATGAGCCATTGAGATAGGCGCACACGACGCTCTGACAGGCAGCCCATGAACCGGTGGGTTCAAGGACACCGCGGTCATCGCGGACGGCGGCGAAGGTGAGACCCGCCTTGGCATAATCGCCCGCGCGGAGGGCGTCGCCTGCCTCGCGATACTTGGCCCCGGCGCGGAGGCTGTCCGAGTTATCCTTGCCTCCGGCTTGCGAGAGGGCGGAAGCGTGAGAATTCGAGGTAACAGCGGGCTCATCCTCCTCACCGCGGCCAACCCACCAGACCCCGAAGGCAATGGCGACGAGGACCATGATGCCCGCGCCAATGAGCGACATCTTCTCACGGCGGCGGTGCGCGGCGTGACGTGCGACCGAGGCGGGGGTGACGGTGGCGCCAGCGGCGAGGCGCTGGCGAGCGGTCTCCAAGGCGGAGAGCAGGTCGTTGTAGGAGCGGAAGCGCTGATTCGGGTCGTGGGCCATGGCCCGATCCACGGCGAGGCAAGTGTCCAGGCTGACCCATGGGGCCATCTTGGCAAGAGGCATCACGCGGCGTTTGGCCTCGCGGAGCTTGTTGGTGTCCATCGACTCCTCATCGCAGGGCGGCTTGCCAGCGAGGGCGTGGTAAATGGTGGCACCGAAGGCATAGAGATCCGAGCGGAAGTCCTCCTGCATGCCCTCGATGGTCTCGGGCGGCACGTAGTAGGGAGTGGCCCAAATCTCGGTGGCCTTGGCCTTGCCGCCTTTGGTGACGAGGGCGAGCCCGAAGTCGACGATCTTGGCATTGCCGGAGACATCGAGAAGGATATTGCCCGGCTTGATATCACGGTGGATGAGGCCGGCGGATTGGGCGGCTTTGAGGCCCTCGGCGACCTGAATGGCCAGCGGAAGAGCTTCGGCCTCCGGGATCGAGCCGCGCTCGCGGATGTGATGCTCGAAGTGGCCGCCGCCGACGAGCTCCATGGCGATGTAGAAGCGACCGAAGGCTCGCCCGGTGGTGAAAACGCGGACGACGTGCGGGTGGCTGAAGGAAGCGGTGATGCGGGCTTCCTCCTCGAAAGCGGTAATGCGGTTCTCGTTCGCGCCATATTCCTCATTGAGAATTTTGACGACGACCTCGCGGCCGAGGGTGTTGTCATTCGCGATGAAGACCACGCTCATGCCGCCGATGGCGTGGCGGCGAAGGAGGGTGTAGGGGCCGAACTCGCGCTTCACGCGAGTTTGCTGGCCGCAGGCCGGGCATTCGACATTTGAAAAGGGCGCGACTTGGGACACGTCCATGGTCGTCCCACAGGCATGGCAGCAAGCGATCTCCGGTTCCCCCTCGGGCATAAAGGAGCGTAGCTACGGGCGTGCCGGGTTGGAAACTTCAATTCAGTGAAGTTCCGTGAAATGCGCGTGAAGGGAACAGAGCGGAGAGCCAAGAGAACGGAGCCTTGAGGCAGGGACTTGGAAGGGAAGGCGAAGTTCAGAATCCCGGGTGTTCTGCCGCCGATCCCCGGCCCTCCATTGACAGCCCGGCTCACCGCCCCCCACCCTCCCCGCCGATGGAACTGCGTGTGGACGGGAATGCCGGGATGCGGCTGGATGCGTGGCTGGCGGCGAAGCTGCCGGAGCTTTCACGCTCGCGCATCCAAGAGCTGATCCGCGAGCAATTCATCCTGAGGAACGGGGAACCGGCGAAGCCGCGGGACGCGGTGGCGGCGGGCGACCGGCTGAGCGTGGCGATTCCCGAGGCGGTGCCCGCGGAGGCTCAGCCTCAGGATATCCCGGTGAAGATCCTGTTCGAGGACGAGCACGTGGTGGTGCTGGACAAGGATTCCGGGATGGTGGTGCACCCGGCGGCAGGCAATCCGGACGGCACGCTGGTGAACGCGCTCTTGCATCATTGCAAAGGGCGCCTGTCGGGGATCGGTGGTGTGGAGCGACCGGGGATCGTGCATCGCTTGGACAAGGACACCTCCGGCTGCATGGTGGTGGCGAAGACGGATGTAGCCCACCACTCGCTGACCGAGCAGTTCTCCGGACGGACGATGGAGAAGCTCTATCTGGCGGTGGTGCAGGGTGTGCCCACGCCGGCGACTGACACGGTTTTCACGCACATCGGGCGGCATCCGGTGAACCGGCAGAAGATGGCGGTGGTGAATCCGCCGGGCGGAAAGACGGCGATCACGGACTACGAGATCCTGGCGATCGACCGGGCGAGCAACAGCACGCTGGTGCTATGCCATCTGCATACGGGGCGGACGCACCAGATCCGGGTGCACATGCTGCACAAGGGCTGTCCTTTGATCGGGGATCCGATCTATGCGCGGCCGGAGAGGCAAACGGCGAAGCCGGGAAGGCTGATGCTGCATGCGTGGCGATTGAGTTTCGATCACCCGGTGAGCGGCGAGCGGTTGAAGTTTCAGGCGGAGGTGCCGCCGGAGTATACGCCGTGGATCTTGGCGATGGATGGGGACTTGCCGGGGTGAACGCAGATGAAGAACAGAAGGCCCCAAGAGATTGGGAGCGCTGGGGTTGATCGGGCACGAACCCAGCATGAGGCGTCCCTACAGGACGCGATGAATCTCGGCTTTTACCCGGCACTATGTGCCGGGCTGTTATGAGCCGTCCCGTTGGGACGAAGAGCTAGACGTAGCGGAGAACGCGGGAAAGGAAGCGCTTGGCTTGTTCAGACTGCGGCTGCTCGAACCATTTGGTCGGGTGGGCGGCTTCGACGACTTTGCCGGCGGCGAGGAAGGCGACGAGATCGCCAACGGCGCGGGCGAAGCCCATTTCGTGGGTGCTGAGAATGATGCGCTGACCTCCTTCCGCGAGTTCCTGGATGAGCTCCAGCACCTCGGCGGTCATCTCGGGGTCGAGGGCGGAGGTCGGCTCATCAAGGAAGAGGATTTCCGGCTTGGAGGCGACGGCGCGGGCGATGCCGACGCGTTGCTGCTGGCCGCCGGAGAGTTCCGCAGGGCGCTTGTGGGCATGGGCGAGGAGGCCGAAGCGATCAAGGGCGGCTTCCGCGGTTTGCTTGGCCTGCGGGGCGGGCATGCCGTGGACTTCCTCCAAAGGCAGGGTGAGATTCCTCAGTGCTGTTAGATGCGGGAAGAGATTGAACTGCTGGAAGAGGAAGCCGTTCTTCCGGCGGTAAGCGAGAAGGCCGGACTCGCTCACGGGCAGGTCCTCGCCGCGCAGGCTAACGCGTCCTTCATCGGGAGTTTCCAAGCCACCGAGGACGCGGAGCAAGGTGCTCTTCCCCCCGCCGGAGGGACCGACGAGGACGATCACCCGGCCCTCCTCGACATGGAGATCCAAGCCGTCCAAGGCGGCATGAGTGCCGAAGCATTTGGTCAGGCCGGTGATCTCAAGTTTCATCGCGGAAGCGGCGTTCGAGACGATGGGCGAGGAAGGCGATCGGAGCTGTTAGAACAAGGTAGCCGATGGCAAGCGGAACGTAGGCCTCCAAACCGCCGTAGGTGCGGGAGGTGTAAACGCGGGCTTGGTAGGCGAACTCCTGGACGCCGATCACGCTGAGCAAGGAGGAGTCCTTGATCAGGGATACGAATTGCCCGGCAATGGCCGGAAGGACGCGACGGAGTGCCTGCGGGAAGATCACGTGGCGGTAGACCTGGCCGCGATTGAAGCCGACGGCGCGGGCGGACTCCCATTGGGTGCGGGGAATGCTCTCCACACCGCCGCGGAGAATCTCCCCGAGGTAGGCACCCTGGAACAGCGAGAGCAGGATCATACCGATGACCAGCTTGTCATTCCAGCCGATGGACTCCAGCGAGCGGGACATGAGCGGGGCGAAGATCATGAAGTAGCCGACGAGCAACTGGACCAATAGCGGCGTATCCCGGACAAACTCGAGGAAGATGCGGCAGGTCCACTTTACTGCAGGCAGCGGGCTGCGCTGGCCGAGCATGAGCAGGACACCGACGAGCAGGCTGCCCACGAGAGAGCCCAAGGACAGAATGAGCGTGCACCACCACCCGGAGAGAAGCAGGCCGCGGTAGTCCCAGGGCTTCGACCAATTCCAGCCAGGGCTGAGCTTTGAGAAGACCAGGGTGCAAAGGCCGCCGAAGAAGGCTGCGATCAGGACGATCGCAATCCAATTCCAGAGACGACGGGAGCTGAGGCTCATTCCCGGATCAATCAGCGGATGATGAAGGGCACACCGAGCTCTTCCATGGCCTTCTTTTCCTCGCCTAGGTATTGATCGGCCAGCTTGGAGAAGCCGCCTTCCGCGCGGAACTTCGCGATGAAGGCATCGACCTTGGCCTTGGTCTCGGTGTCACCCTTCGGCAAGGCGACGGCCCAGTTCTCCTGCACGAAGGCATTAAGAAGGGCGCGGGTGGTATCGAGGTTCTCCTTGTGGTAGCGATAGATACTAAGCTGATCGTAGATGAAGGCGTCTGCCCGGCCTTGGGCGACCTCCATGACGCAGGCGGGTTCCTCGGTGAAGGCGGTGATCTTGGCCTTCGGCAGATTCGCTGCAGCCCAAGACTCGCCGGTAGTGCCAGCTTTCATGGCGACGCGGATGCCATCCTTCTTGAGGTCCTCGATGGATCGGACGGTGGAGTCCTTGCCGAGGAGGATCGAGAGGCCGGTGAAGGCGTAGGGTTCGGAGAACTCGACCGACTCGCGACGTTCGTCGGTGGCGGTCATCGAGGAGATCACGATATCGACATTGCCGGACTTCAGGGCGGGGATGAGGCCGCTGAACTCCATCGGGACGATCTTGAGCGGGCGGCCGAGATCGGCGGCGAGGGCCTCGGCCATCTTGACCCCTACCCCGTCGGGATTGCCTTGGGCGTCTTTCATCTCGAAGGGCGGGTAGGTCAGCTCCATGCCGACGCGGAGGGAGTTGTCCTTCTTCCCGCAGGCAGCGAGGAAGCAGCAGAAGATCAGCAGGAGCAGGCGTGGCATGGCGGGATGCTAGCGGGGATTCGGGGACAGGCAGGCATTTTCCGGTCCAGCCGGGAAGGTTTTTGGGGCTTTCGAGATCAGGAGCAAGATGCTAGCGTTTCCCCGTGATCGCGATCGAAACCCTGCGCAACGAGGTCAGTCAGCTCCCCATGAAGGATCGGGCTGCATTTGCCGCGTTCGTGTTGGACACGCTGCCGCCGCCCGACCATCGGGTTTCAGACGAAGAAGTCCAACGGCGATGGGATGAGATGGAATCGGGAGCGGTGTCCGGAATCTCCATGGAAGAGCTTTTTTCCCGGATCGAGGGCGGGGTGAAGTGATGCGGGTGGAGTTCAACCCGCTGGTGGAGCAAGACATTTCCGCCGCAGCCGACTGGTATCGGGAGGCCGGAGGGAACGTTGCGGCACGTTTTCTTTCCGAGCTCAGGCTGGCATTCGAGGAAATCGGCGAACACCCGGAGCGGTTTCACTTCGACGCTACAGAATGGCGTCGATTCAATATGAGAGGGTTCCCCTACCACATCCTTTTCCGAGAGAAGGCGGAGTCGATTCGGGTCATGGCAGTCCGACACAATCGGCAATCACCCGATCGCGGCATCAATCGAAAATAGGAGCAATTGTCCGTATGGATCACGATGCATTTTTCCAAGACCTACTGAACGCGGTGGAACAGCAGCTGGCGGCTCCGCAGACGCGGTATGTGGCGAAGACGCTGCAGCGGCTGACCGGGGGCGGAATGAGCGAGAAGGATGCGAAGGAGCGGATCGCGGCCTGCTTGGGCGAGGAAACCGATGCGATGTGGCGGCGCAAGAAAGGCTTCGACGAGAAGAGCTACCGGGAAAAGCTGGAGGCGATCCGGGCGGACGAGAAATTCGAGGAGGGGGACGAAGAGGAGTAATCGCTTGAATATCGGCGGGCGATCTCGCGTTTCTAGAGGTGCCGATGAAGATCCTACTCGCTCTTGCCTTTATCAGCGGGCTGGGGCTTGGCTGCCTAGGAGCCAAGTGGCTTGCGGGAAAGCAATATCATCCGAGTGAACCCAAGAGGGCTGAGGAGCAAATCCGAGAGTCAGCCCCTGTCGCCACCCCAGACAGCAATCTTCTGGAGACTTCCTCCAGTCCGCTTACGAAGTTTACCGGGAACTGGTCGTCTGCGGATGGCCAACAATCGGCCACGATCGACGGACGTTTTCTCCAATTTCATTCCGCCAAGGGATGGCCCGATCTCAAAGATAAAACCTTCCTGCTTGGTGGAGAGCTGATGATTCTGAGCGAAAGCGGTCTCTTCTGGCTAAAGACCCTGAATTCCGAGCCTGACCGGATCACTTTTGTTAAAGAGGACCTTTCCAGCAAAGATCTCAGCAGCTTCACCCTATATCGCGAAGGAACATCAAAGGCGAACTCCCGGTCACCTCTTTCGACTCAATCGCCCCCTCCAGAGATTCAAGCGCTCCTTGACGAGATTTCAAGCATCGAGCCCGGATCAGCACCCGAGGAGGAAATGAATCGTCTTGTATTCGCTCGGTTTGAAACTGCCGTGGTTCTAAGCGGGATGACTTCCATGGGTCAGACCGACGACATTTGGAGGCTCGGCAATGGCGATGAATGGATGCTCAAGCTCTCACATGCCGAGGGGAGAGGTCTCGTCCAATTCCAAGTCGTCCGGGGTTCATGCAAGGCCATCGAGAATGGAGAGCCGGGAATTTCGGGCTACACGTATCCTTACTTTGTGGATGGGAAGTTGATTACGGGAGTCTCTCCTACCGGACTCCATCAGGTATCCCCTGCAGGGAAGCGCTCCAAAGAGCGTTGAATGCCGCCTCCCGCCGGTTTCCAAGATTTCCGCCTTCGACAAAGCGGAATCCCGGGCCTACAGAAGCCGCGCCGATGCCTCCGCAAGCCACCGCCCGCTCTCCTTTCGCCGGATGTTTGATCCTGATCCTGGCGGTCGGGATGCTGGTCAGCTTGATCGGCTTTGCGGCATGGCTGCCCTTCAAGCAGGCATCGGAGATCGAGAAATTCACGGCGGCATCCCCTGTCCCGCTGCCGATCGAGGCGGTAGAGGGACAGGAGGCGAAGGTCAACGCGCTGTCCGAGCGGCTGGAGCATTTCAGGACCGAGCTGCAAGGCGATGCGGAGAAGCCGGCGCGGATCGAGCTGAGCCCGGAGGACATCAACCTGGCGATCGCGGCCTACGAGCCGGGCAAGCAGCTGCGCGGGAGCTTCCAGGTGAAGGAAATCACCAAGGACGCGCTGGTGATCGACATCTGCTACAAGCTGAACGGCAGGCCGCGGCTGGCGAAGGATGGGGAGGACGGCCCGATCACATCGGATCCGCGCTACCTGATCGGCACGCTGAGGGGGCATCCGCAGCTCGGGCGCCGGGAGCTGGCGCTGCACGTGGACTCGCTGGCGGTGCCCGGGGGGATGATCGTGGCGGACGGATTCATGCAGCATTTCTCCAGCCTGCGGATTCTCGAGGCCTACGTTAAAGATCCGGTGCTGGGACCGGCAATGGCGACGCTGACGCGGGCCGAGCTGGAACCCGGGAAACTGGTGCTGTCGCGGATCCCCGGGGAGACGCCGCCGGACGTGATCGGGGACGCGGATTTCCGCCAAGGCGGGGGCCGGATGGTGAAGTGGCTGGGGATCGGGGCCTGTGTCTTTCTTGCCTTCGCGGGGACGATGGTGTTTGTGGGACTACGCAAACAGCGTCGAAACCAGAATTCCGGCGAGACAAGCCGGGACGGCGGCGGCGCTTGATGGCGGGAATGTCCGGGAAACCCGGTATATTCCGTGCTTCTCGAACACCTGAACGCCCCATGAAAGTGACCACCCGTAGCACCCTCGCCCTGCTTGCCATGGCGACCACCCTCGTCGCCCAAGAGCCCGCGCAGGCACCGGCTGCGGTGCCTGCAGCACCCGCCCCTGCCACCGCGACCACGCCGCCGATCGCGATCGGTGATGCACCGGTAGTCGCCACCCCGGCGGTGGAGAAGCCGGCCGAGAAGGCCCCGGAAGCACCGAAGCCGGACCCGATCAAGGCCGAACAGGAGAAGCTGACGCTGGAGAACAGCCTGGCCGCCGAGCGCCTGAAGGCCGAGACGAACGCGATCCGCGAGGAGATCACCCGCCTGAAGATGGAGAAGGAGTTGCTGGCCGAGCGGATTTCGCTGGCCGCGACCAAGCGTCAGGCCGCCGAAGAAGATGCCAACGCGAAGGTGGAGGCGGAGAGCGCCAAGATCATGCGCGAAGCCTCGATCGCCAAGGCGAAGGCCGAGCTGCTCACCAACGAGCTGAAGGCCGTGCAAAGCCAGTCTGGCATCGAGATCAGCAAGCTGCAGAACCAGATCGCCTCTTATGAGATGGAGAGCAAGCGCAAGGGCTATGCCGATGCGAAGCCGATCTACCTGGAGAACCCGCTGAAGGATGACGGCACGCTGGTGATCTCCGACCGCCGGATCGCGCTGAACGGCCTGATCACCATGGCGACCGCGGACCACATCACGGACCGCATCGATTTCTTCAACAACGCCGACCGCAAGCTGCCGATCTTCATCGTGATCGACCAATCGCCGGGTGGCTCGGTGATGGCCGGCTACCGGATCCTGAAGGCCATGGAATCCAGCGATGCGCCGGTGCACGTGGTGGTGAAGTCCTTCGCCGCCTCGATGGCTGCGGGGATCACCACGCTGGCGAAGGAGTCCTACGCCTATCCGAACGCGATCATCCTGCACCACCAGATCAGCTCCACCCTCTTCGGCCAGCTGAACCTGACCGAGCAAGGTGAGGTGGTGAAAGAGAGCCAGCGCTGGTGGACGCGCCTCGCGACACCGGTGGCCCAGAAGATGGGAGTCACCACGGATGAGTTCATCCAGCGGATGTATGCCCACTCGACCTCGGGCGACTGGAGCGAATTCGGCGAAGATGCGCAGAAGCTGAAGTGGGTTAACCACATCGTGCAGGGCATCGAGGAAAGCTCCTTCACCAAGAACCCGGATGCGGCTCCTGCACCCCAACCGCAGGTGGCGGCCCAGCTGGAAGAGAAGGTGGATGCGAACGGCAAGCCCTTCGCCTTCCTGCCGCGCCTGACGCCGAAGGATGTCTACTTCCTCTACAATCCGGACAGCTACTACCGGATGCGCTGAGATGCGGTGACCGCTTAACTTGTTTTCTGAAAGCCCCGGCGAATGCCGGGGCTTTTTGCAATGCGGAACTCACACGCTTTCAATCGGACATGGCACATCAGACGCTTTGACAGGGAGAGCCGTTCTTCTAACTTCCTCGCCATGCGTCGCCTCCCCCTCGCCGCGATCCTCCTGCCGTTTGCGTGTGGTTCGCTCAAGGCCGATCCCCTGCCCTTGCGTCAGCCGAATCCGGCGCTGAATGTGCCGGCCGCACCGCCTACCACCAGCCTTTCGCTGGTCGATGCCTTCCCTCTCAGCTTCGCGGCTCCGACTTGCTTGGCTTCCGAGCCGAACAACCAGCTCCGGCTCTATGTCTGCGAGAAGGCCGGGGTGATCCAGCTCATTCCCGACGTCACCGCGACAAGCCCGGGCAAAGTCGCTTTCTTCAATCTCGCGGGCGTGGTAAACCCGCGGACGGACGAGGAGTTCCGCAATGTCAGCGAGGGAGGCTTGCTGGGGCTGGCCTTCCACCCGAACTACGCGCAGAACCGCTACTTCTACGTTTTCTATTCGGTTCGAATCGAGATCGGCGGCGAGTATGAACTGCACCAGCGGATCTCGCGCTTCACGACGCTGGCAGGAAATCCGAATGCGGTGGATCTCACCAGCGAGCACATCCTGCTGCAGCAGATCGATGACGAAGGCAACCACAACGGCGGCGACCTTCACTTCGGGCCGGACGGCTATCTCTATATCTCCGTGGGTGATGGCGGAGGGCAGAACGATGTCGGCCTGAATTCACAGCGCATCGACAAGGACTTCTTCTCCGCGATCATGCGGATCGACGTCGACAAAAAGGTAGGGAACCTGGAGCCGAATCCGCACCCGAATCCTGCCGAGCATACCAACCGTGCGGATGCGGTGCAGCGCACCAACGGGATCGCTCATTACTCGATCCCGGCGGACAATCCGTTCGTGGGGGCGGAGACCTTCAATGGCCTGCCGGTAGCGGACGAGTATGTGCGGACGGAGTTCTGGGCCACGGGGCTGAGGAATCCCTGGCGCTTCTCCTTCGATGGTGCCGACCTGTGGTGCGGCGATGTCGGCGGGAGCAAGCGCGAGGAAGTGAACCGGATCGAGAAGGGCAAGAACTACGGCTGGATCTACCGCGAGGGGCTCGGCACCGGCGGCACCTTGGGAAGCCATCCGCCGCAGCCCGCGGGCTTCGTGCATGAGAATCCGGTGCATGCCTACCCCCGCACCGGCAGCAGCAGCGTGCCGCAGTCGGAAGTTCCGGACACCTTGCGCGGTGAATCGATCATCGGCGGTCTTATCTACCGCGGCGGGATTAGTTCCCTGTATGGTAAGTACATCTTCGGTGACCATGTCTCCGGCCACATCTGGTCGATGAATCCGGAAGGACCGACCCGCAATGTCACACGACTTGCGGGCAGCAGCTTCATCTCATCCTTCGGAACCGATCCCTCCAACGGAGATCTGCTGGTGACGGATTGGGACAGCAACAAGGTTCTGCGCCTGAAGTCGAACACCACCGTCGGTAACTTCCCGGATACCCTCAGCGAGACAGGGCTTTTCAGCAACGTGGCGACCCTGACGCCCGCTCCCGGGTTGGTGCCTTACGATGTGAATCTTCCTTTCTGGAGCGATCATGCGGTGAAGACACGCTGGTTCAGCGTGCCGAATGCGAGCGCCACTCTGAGTCCATCCGCGGAGGGGGCGTGGACGATTCCCGATGGTGCCCTGTGGGTGAAGCATTTCGAGATGGAGATGGAGCGGGGAAATCCGGCGAGCAAGAAGCGCCTCGAGACGCGCTTGCTGGTGAAGAATGCCGGAGGTGCCTACGGCGTGAGCTACCGCTGGAACAACGCGGGCACGGAAGCGACGCTAGTGCAAGATGCCGGTGAGAGCTTCCCTCTCGCGGTGACCATGGGTGGCATCCCAGCCCCCCAGGTCTGGAGCATTCCGGCACGGAGCCAGTGCATGAGCTGCCATACGCCGCAGGCCGGATATGCACTGTCCTTCAATACGCGGCAGCTGAATCTTCCCAAAGACATCCTCGGGCACACCGGGAATCAGCTCACCACGCTCTTCAATCAAGGTTACCTGAGTGCGAATCCCGGCTCGCCCAATATGCTGCCGCGTCATCTGCGTGCGGATGAATCGGATTACTCGGTGGAGGCGCGGGTTCGTTCTTACCTCGCGGTGAATTGCTCCTACTGCCACAAGACCGGCGGCAGCGCGCAGGGACAATGGGACGGTCGTCCCGAACTTCTGCTTAGCGAGACCGGCTTGATCAATGGCAATGCGACGAACAACGGTGGCAATCCGGCCAACAAGCTCGTCGTGCCCGGTGACACGACGCATTCGATCGTGCTCAACCGCGTGGCGGTGAGCAATGGCTTCACGCGCATGCCGCCGCTCGGCAGCAACGTGATCGACACCGCGGCGGCATCTTTGCTCAGCACTTGGATCAACGGCGAACTGGATGCCCGCCAAAGCTATGCCGAGTGGCGCATCGCGAATTTTGAACCGGATGCGGATCCTGCGGGGGAACCCGGTGCGGATGCCGATGGCGATGGCTTCACGAACCAAGAAGAGTATCTCGCAGGCACCGACCCATCGAGTGGCAGCAGCCGCTTCGTTCCGCAGATCGAGGGCGAGGCAGGCGAGTTCACGCTGTCCTTCGAGGTTCCCCTCAACCGCTCGTATCGGATCGAGACATCCGGCAATCTGGGTCAATGGACGCCATGGGACATTCCGGGCAACCAAGGCTTGCCGAGTGCGGGTGGTGTCGTGGAAATCGCGATTCCCGCCTCCGACCCGATGAGATTCTTCCGGGTGGAGTTGAGGGAGAATTAGGCCGCTAGTGTCCGCAACGCCTTTGGCGTAGAATGTCTGCACTCGTGAGCCCCGGGGTAGCCTCCTGCGTCGGCAACCCCGGGCTCTGTTCCCTAGTCCCGTTGGGACATTGGAAGCGGCGAAGCTGCGGGCGGAGGGGTGTCAGTGCTCGAGGCGGTTCGGCACCTTGGTCCACTCGGAAGCGGGCTTGAGGGGCCAGCCGGGGGTGGAGGGGGTGAAGACGCGCTTGTCGGCATGACGGCGCAGCCAGGCAGCCCACCAACTGAAGGAGCTGTTCGCGACGATGGCGTGGCGACAGGCAGCCATCAGGCGGAAGTCACGCAATTCATCGCCGCCTTCGTGGTAGCGAACGGAAGCACCGTGGAAATCGATGTACTGCCGGGCCCAGTCCAGATCATCGCCGAAGACGTGGAACTGGCAGCTCCCGAGCGTGGAGAGCGCGGAAGTGATACTGGAATCGTAGTAGCCGGAGCCGAGCCGCGGCGAATAGCGATCGCGACGGATGTGCAGGAAGACCGAAGGTGCGGACGAGAGCTCCGCCTCGAGGGCGGCATCCGCCGAACCTTCCTCGAAGGCCGGAGGCTGGAGTTCGGTACGGATCGTGGAAGCGCGCTCGAAGAAGTACTTCTCGCTCTGCCAGTAGCCATTCAGGCGGACGACCTGGCGGTTCGAGATGAAGCCGGTGAGCTGGGTCTCATCCTGATCCGAATCCTCGGCGAGGTAGGAGCGAAGGGGATTCGGGAGGAGCTTGTTGAAGGAACGGATCGATTTGTGGTGAAAGCCTTTGGGATCGCCGAAGCGCCAACGCGGCGAGGCGATGGCCGCGGCGATCGGGAACTGGTCGAGCTTGAAAGAGCGGTTGTAGCCGTCGTTCTTGTAGCCGGACACATCGTCGATGATCAGCTCGCGCTGGGTGCGGATCGCGTAGGCACGCGCCGCCGCGTAGGCGAAGAGCTGGTTGCCCAGCCCGCCTTTGATCATGGCGACAACGGTACGTTTCACTTCCGGGAAATGGATTGGAACTTGGCCAAGGACTTGCGGAGGTATGCGACGTCTTCCGGATTCCGCGCCTCATACTCATCGAGCTGGGCCTTCACCTTCGCCACCCGGGCCTCCACGCCGTCCGGCAGGAGCAGTTCGCCGTAATCTCCCCTGCCCTGCAAGCGCTCAAGCATGTGATCTCCGGTTTCGGGCAAAACGTGGAAGAGATCGACCCATCCGGCGGGGTGCCCTTTCTTGATGGCCGGATCGGGCATGGGCGGGGTGTTAAGCGGGTGGGCATCAAGGAAGTCCCAGACTTCGACCGGAGGAGCAGAAGGGTCGGCGGCATTGGCGCGGGCGGCCAGATCGGCGAGCGCGCGGCGGTCCTCCGCAAAATAGGGGTCCGGGTCGCCGAGTTCACGGAAAGCCAGTTGGAACAGGCCGTGATTCGGGGTGAAGAAGATCACGAGGCGGGTGCCCTTCGCACGGCAGAGGGCGACGATATTTTCGATCATCGCAATCTTCTCCGCATCGACCTGGCCGGTCGAGATGTGCTGCTTGGCCATCCGGTAGATGGTGGAGAAGTAGAGGAGCTGGCCATCAGGATATTCCGGTTCGCGGCGGAATCCTTCCGGGGTGTGCTCGGCGAGTTGACCACGCAGCATGCGGCCGGTGGCGGCGAGCGAGGACGAAAGCGTGGAGATGCCGGCCCGGTAGCGGAGTTCCTGTTCCAAGGAGCGGGGACCACCGGCGAGCGGCGAGATGTCGAAGTCCGCCTGCCGCTTCTTCGCGACCGGGGTAGTCAGGTCGGTGGCATCGATGGCGAGCACGACGAGCTTCGGGTTTTGATGCTCGATGAAGTAGCGGCACATCGCCTCATTTTCCGCGAGCAGTCCCGCATTCAGTCCGAAGTTCCCGCACTTCATGCCGTTGAAGACGGCGTGCCGCGGATTCAGGCCGATATCGACGCGGGAAGACCCGAAGAGCCCGGCATCCCATGAGCCGGAACTGGCGAGGCCGGCCTTGCAGGTGCGGTTCCAGTTCTGCTCGATGGCGCGGTAGGGCTCCATCTTCTGCGAACTGAGAGGCGAAGGGATGATGCGCCACGGATTCGCCCATGAATTGAATGCCAGCGCGATTCCCGCCACGGCAGCGAAGAAGATCAGGAAAAAGCACTGGTAGCGGCGGAGCTGGCGCACGGTCTAGAACTGGAAGTAGATGAACTCGCTGACCTTGTCGAACTGCAGGCCGATCACGACGATGAAAACGATGGTGAGGGCGGCGAAGAGCGGAGTGGGCCGCCACTGGTACCAGCGGTGAGGCGTGCGAGCCGGATAGGGCGCGCCGCGGACCTTCAGGGCGGGCTTGTAGCGGGCGAAGATCTGCTGGGTATTCGGGAGAAGCCAGCAGACCAGCAGGGCGAGGATGATGTGAACCGAGGAGACGCTGGCCACGACACGGGTCGCCTTGTCCGGCAGGCCGGTGAAGCCTTCCAAGCCGATCATCGAGCCGAGCATGCGGCCGGCGCTGGCGAAATCCGGAGCACGGAAGAAGACCCAGCCGACCACCACGGCGATGAAGGTAAGCGCGACCGCGAACGGCATGGGCAGGGGCGAGCGGCCGGTGCGCTGGCGGAAGGAGAGCCAGGCGTGGTTCACGCAAAGGTAAGTACCGTGCAGGGCACCCCACATGACGAAGGTCCAGCCGGCGCCGTGCCAGAGTCCGCCCAGCAGCATGGTGAGCCAGAGATTCACGTAGCGGCGCGAGGGCCCCTTGCGATTTCCGCCGAGCGGAATGTAGAGATATTCACGCAGGAAGCGTGAGAGCGTCATGTGCCAGCGCCGCCAGAACTCAACCACCGAAACCGCCTTGTAGGGCGAGTGGAAGTTCAGCGGGAAGCGGATGCCGAACATGCGGGCCGAGCCGATGGCCATGTCCGAGTAGCCGGAGAAATCGAAGTACAGCTGGAGCGTGTAGGCAAGGGCACCGATCCAAGCCTCCGCCATGGTGGGCACGCGCCCCTCCCCCGCGACCAAGGCAAACACGGGATTCGCGATTGGCGACATGTTGTCCGCGATCACGATCTTCTTGAACATGCCCGCGACGAAGATGCCGAGGCCGACCGGAAAATCGCAATGCCAGCCGTGATCCTTGCGGCGGAACTGTGGCATCATCTCGCGGTGATGGATCAGCGGACCCGCGATCAGGTGCGGGAAGAAGGTCACGAAGAGCAGGTAATCCGTGAAGTGATACTCCTCCGTCAGGCCTTTCCACGCATCGACCAAGTAAGCGATCTGCAGGAAGGTGAAGAAGGAGATCGCGAGTGGCAGCACGATGTGGGGCACCACCCCGGGCCAGCCCGTGAGTTCCTGCGAGATCCCGGCCAGGAAGCCCGCATACTTGTAATAGCCGAGCAGGACGAGATTCGCGGCAACACCGCAGCCTAACAGAAGCTTCCCGGGCCCCGAGTGCTTGAGCGTGGAAAGGCGGCGACCGAGAAGGTAATTCGCTCCGCAGGAGCCGAGGATGAGAACCAGATACTTCGGGCTCCAGGGTTCACTCGGATCGGGATTCCAGACGCCGTAGTAGACCAGCGACACGAGCACCAACCAGCCGAGCCCGAGCCGGAAAGGAGCACGGCGCAAGGCGAGGTAGCCGAGCAGCGCCACCGGCAGGAAGACGAGAAGGAAGGTGTAGGAATTGAACAGCATCGGTCACTCGGACTCGGGGTCCAGAATGTCGGCCTCGATCGCACGGTAGGCTTCCAACAGATCCGGATTGCGGTTGCCCGAGCGCTCGGCGAAGGAGCGGGCCCGGGACAAGGCCTCACGCAGGGCTTCCCGTTCCTCCGGGGTGGCCTCGCGCAGCATCAGGGTGAGCATCTCCAACAGCCGCACCTCCTCATCGAGACGAGCGTCCAAGTCATCAGGCGTGCTGCTGATGTGGGCGATCGCGGCAATGACGGCATCGGACAGGGTGTCCATCGTTCAGGGAATCTGGAGGATGCCCGCCTTCTGGAGTTCCCGGAGCGCCAGCGGCATCAGGCGTTGGGAAAGATGGGTGCCGTCGTGGAAGAGCGCCCGCTCGGCCTTCTCCTCCCGCGGGTGATAGAGCCCGGCGACGCTGAGAAAAGGAATGCCCTGCTCCGCGCAGTGGAACTTCAGGCGCTCGACATAGGCGTAAGTGATGTCGCGGCGCATTTCATAGGATCCGATGAAGGGAAAGGTCGGGCTGGAGAGCTTCTCGTCCTTCGGGATGATTTGCGGAGGTCCCCAGACGGCGGGCTTGAAGCCGCGGGCCGCGATCTCCGCCGGGAGCTTCACGAACTTCGCCGCGGTCTTCTCGACGACTTCCTCGATCTTGCCGCCAGCCTTCACCGCCTTGGCCATGTGGATGCGGCAATCGATCTCGCCGAAGGACATGAGGATCCGCGAGCCGGGCTTGATGTCCTTCTTGAGGAGGATCTCGATCTTCTCGCGGGAGCGGGTGGAGGAACCCGGGTCGCCCGCCTTCCATGCGGTGGCAGGACCGACGTGAAAGACGCGGAAGCAAGGCAAGAGATCGAGGCCGCGGTTGATCCAATGCGGTTTCCAAAAGGCGCTGCGGCGATAGCGGATAAAGCGCAGACGCTCCGCTCCGGCGAAGAACATCGTATTGCTATCGCCAAGGCAGGTGATCGGCTCGATCCCCTGCGGCGCTTCGCGGCCCAAGTGTTTCGAGAGCAGCGCGCGGCGACGCTCGTCGAAGGGCGTGGCGGTGGTGCGCGGTTTGCGGGTGATCAGGGCATCGAGGTCGTCGGCCAGTGAAACGACTTCGGCCAAGGTGGACGCGGGCAATTCGGGAATCACGCTCTACGAAATCGGTCTTTATTGCGCGATGCTCCACTCCGGGGCCAGCCAACCGTCCGGAGTTTGCTTGCCGACGAGGACGAGGTCGGTGTGGAGGCGGTTCGGGTCGCCGTGAAGCTTCGGGATCTGGTCATAGGACTCGACCTTGCGCAGCTTCTTGGCACCGATGTTCCCCACGCGGTAGGTATCAAAACGGCGCTGGAGCCATGCCAGATACTCCTCCGGAGATTCCCCTGCCCAACGGATGTATTGGGCATCAAACTCGATGAAACCGACCGAGCGACCGACGGAGGCAAGAGTCTCGATGAAGCCTTTGAGCGCCTTCGATTCGTAGCCCTCGATATCCATCTTGAAGAGCAGGGTCTTGCCGCGCGCCTCGCTGAGGGGAACCACGGAATCGATGGTCTTCGCGGAGAGCTTGAACTCCAAGGTCTGCGGGCGGGTATTCATCTCGCGCACGGCGGAGGAGCTACCGCTCCAGTCCGGATTCACGTAGAACGGGATGTCCTCGGCCGGGGAGTCCGAGACGAGGCAGTTCGTGATCGTCATGCGGAGACCGGCGGGGTGCTCGGCCTGACTCTTCTCCAAATGCGAGATCAGGCGGGGATTCGCCTCGAAGCCGTAGAGCAGGGTTTTGTCGTCGTAGTCCGTGCCGAAGAGGCACTCGCCGTAATTGAGGCCGACATCCACGATCAGATCGGGTTTCAGGTGACGGTTGAAGTCCCGCCAGAAGATCAGATTGTCCGAGACTTTGCCACGTAGCGGCTCCTCCACGACCTTTTTCAGGGCGCAGGGGTCGGCGGCATCGATGTAGATCCAGTGGTCGCTGCCATGGAGCTTCGCCCGTTCCGGCTTCAGGGTACCGTAGCGGATGAGCGTAAGTGGCTTGAGATAAGCGCGTTTGAAGGCTTTCTCCAAGCGCTTGTAGGGGCTGACTTTCATGGGGCGGCGCAGGGCCAGCATGACGGGACGCGGCACGGGGGGCAAGCGGCGATAGAGGCAGGAATTTCGTGCGTAGCATGAATCCCGCCCCCAGTCCGCCTCCGTCAGCTTCAGACGGGGTCGAGTTCGGCCAGCTGTCGAGATTTCTCATGCTCCCTAGGGCGGCATGATCAGATTTTCACCGCGGCTGATCCGGCTCGCCAATGAGCCGGGCCTTGTCAATATAGCCCGGACGCCGAGGCATGAACGAAAGATTAATTTTCATTTGGGCTCTTCAAAGCCTAGCAGCCTGCAGCGAAGCCCAAAAGCGACTGTTCCCCCAATTTGCTTGCGCTTCAGATGAACTGGTCTTGGAGCATGAGGGAGCGGAAAGGAAGTTCTTGGATTCGGCCGAAGCTCAGCATCTGACTCCTGAGCAACTGCGATCAATTCGGCAGCTCAGTGAGTTTATCGTCGGAATGAGCGATCGTAATGATTCATCGTTGTGGACCGACGAAGCTCTAGAGCAGAGCACTGAATGGGGGAAGGTTCGCTTGCTCGCTCGAGAGACGCTTTCATGCTTTGAATCGGAACCCCTCTTGCCGCCTTCTTCTGAGGAGCGAGGCAACTTATTCTTTCCATCGAATCCTAGATAAGAATCAAGTCCGGAATTCTCCGCCCGGCGGGGCCTCAATGGGTGACGCAGAACTGGAGCCAATCTCATCCGGTAACGCCTTCACATGCATCCTTTTTGCAGCCATATCGGTGTGAGGATGCCACAGGCTTTCAACTTGGCTTGAATCCCCACAACGATTCCGGGCGTATTAGATGGCAATGAACCGCCGTCGCTCGCTGTCACTCGCCCTTGGAAGCCTAGCACTGGCCACCGGCTGCCGGAGAAAAGAGGAGGTCGCGGTAGCACCTGCCGAGCCCACCCCGGCACCGCCTCCCGCGCCGGTCAAGCCGCTGGAGGGAGCGGATCTGGTCCCGGCGAAGATCGATGCCTCGCTGGAGATCCGGACAATCACCGGACTGCGCCCCTTCCGGCCCTCCGGCTATGTGGTGCGGCGGGAGGAGCGGGAAGGCAAGACACTGGTGCACAATTACGGCCACGGCGGTGGCGGGATCACGCTTTCCTGGGGCTGTGCGGATCAGGCGATGAGAACGATGGAGAGCGTGTCCGGACTCTCCTGCGCGGTCATCGGCGGCGGAGTGATGGGCCTCACCACCGCACGGATGCTGCAGCTGCGCGGCGCGAAGGTGAAGATCTACACCGATCATCTGCCCCCCGACACGACCTCGAACGTGGCGGGAGGGCACTGGTGGCCGGTGTCGGTGTTCGACTCCAGCAAGCGCACGCCGGAATTCGCAGCGCAGTTCGTGGAAGCCTCGCGCTTCGCCTACCGCTACTTCCAGCGTCTGGTCGGGCCGCGCTGGGGCGTGCGCTGGGTGCCGAGCTACTATCTGAGCGATGGGGCGCCGGACAACGGCTGGATGGCCGGGCCCGGCGGGGTGCTGCACGACACGCAGGTGGGCTTCAAGGACTTCGGCCCGGGCGAACACGTCTTCCCCGCCCAGTATGCGCGGCGTTTCCACACGCTTCTCATCGAGCCCTCGATCTATCTGGAGACGCTACTGCGCGATGTGCAGGGAGCGGGTGGCGAGATCGAAATCCGCCGCTTCGCGAGCGCGGAGGAGATCCTGAAAGTGCCGGAACAGACGATTTTCAACTGCACGGGACTGGGCGCGCGCGAGCTCTTCAAGGACGAGGAGCTGATTCCGGTGAAGGGCCAGCTCAGCTTCCTGAAGCCGCAGACGGAGGTGAACTACAACCTGCTCCTAGGCAGCTACTACATGTTCTCCCGTGGCGATGGATTGCTACTCGGGGGGACCTTCGACCGCGGACAATGGGATCTAACCACGGATGATGCGGTGAAGCGCCGGGTGATCGAGGGACAGAAGCGGATCTTCGACGCAATGGCCAAGACGCGGCACGAGCATCTGGCGGCGCTGGCGAAACAACACACTCCGATCTAGGAATGCCTGCGCCGCAGAAGCCCAAGCCGGATGATGCGAGGATCGCCGCGGTCATCGAACGCCTGAAGAGCGAGGCGACGACGAAAGACCTCGAAGGGATGGCGCGCTATGCGATCCCTTCCGACAAGGCCTTCGGCGTGGCGATGAACAAGATTCAGAAGCTGGCGAAGGAGATTGGCAAGGATCACGAACTGGCCGCGGCGCTCTGGGAAAGCGGCTGGTATGAGGCAAGGATTCTGGCCGGGTATGTGGATGAACCGGCGCGTGTGACGCCGGCGCAGATGGACCGCTGGTGCCGGGAATTCGATAACTGGGCGATCTGCGACTCGATATGCTTCGCGCTCTTCAAGCGGGTGCCCTTTGCATGGGACAAAGTGCGTGCTTGGGCCACCAGGAAGGACGAGTTCGGGAAGCGCGGGGCCTTCGCCTTGATCTGGGCGCTGGCCGGATCGGCCGATGAGGATGAGCCATTTTACGAGGCGCTTCCGCTGATCGAAGCCGCGGCAACGGATGAGCGGAACTTCGTGAAGAAGTCGGTGGATATGGCGCTGCGGGCGATCGGGAAGCGGAGCTTGGCCCTGAACAAGGCGGCGGTAGCGACCGCGAAGAAGCTGGTGAAGTCGGCCGATGCGACGGCGATGTGGATCGGGAAGCACGCGCTGAAGGAGCTGGAGAGCGAGTCGGTGAGGAAGCGGCTCGGGGATTGAGGTGACGAGGCAGAATCCGCGCTTCCCCCTTGGCAGGGTGGCAAGTGCCGCCGATGTTCGCGCCGTGACCGCCGAGCGCTTCCTGGCCCCCTCCCCTGTATCCCTGAAAATCTGCGGCGTGACGCTGGCGGATGATGCGGAACGTCTGGTGGCGATGGGAATCGACGCCTTGGGCGCGAATTTCTGGCCGCACTCGAAGCGCTATCTGGATCCCGCCGCGGCGGGCTTCCTGAGGGAGCTTCAGGGGTGCATCCTGCGTGTCGGGGTTTTCGTGAATGCGGGGCCGGATCTTCCGCGGCGCTTGGTGGAAGAAGGCTTGATCGATCTGGTGCAGCTTCACGGCGACGAGACGCCGGAGGAGGCGGCGGTGCTTCGCGAGGCAGGCATCCCCTTTCTGAAGGCGATCGGCGTGAAGGGACTGGCTGATCTGGAGCGGGCGCGAGACTTCGGCGCGGCGGGTATCCTGCTGGATGCTCATGCCCCCGGAATCTATGGCGGCACCGGGCAGACGATTGATTGGGAACTGGCGAGGAGCTTCGCAGCGCAGAATCCCGATCTGCCTCTGATTTTAGCCGGAGGAATCGTGCCGGCGAACGTGTCAGAGGCGGTGCAGGCGGTGAGTCCGGTGGCGCTGGATGTAGCTTCGGGAGCGGAGATCAGCCCCGGGGTGAAGGATTTCAGGAAGGTGGCGGCGCTCCAAGCGGGGACGCGGGGAGCAACGATTTCAGATCCTTGATTCGAGATTTGAGATCTTAAATTCGGGATCGGGATTCGGTCTTGCCCTTGCGCAAGCGGCGCGGATCAACGAAACGGGGCGCGTGGAACGCGATGGTTTGCCGCTGGACCGCCGATTGAGGCAGGAGATCCTTTTTGCCCGCGAGCGGGTATACCGCTTTGGCGAGGCGACTCCCTTGGAGCATCTGGTCCTGCCGGGACCCGGGCCGGAGATTTGGGTGAAGCGCGAGGATCTTTCGCCGATCAAGGCTTACAAGTGGCGCGGTGCTTGCAATCGCATGGCGGTGCTGAGTGCCGAGGAGAAGGCGGCTGGAGTGGTCACGGCATCGGCCGGTAATCACGGACAAGGCGTGGCTCTCGCGGCGCGTTCGCTGGGAATTGACGCGCGGATCTACATGCCGCGCTCCACGCCGCGCGTGAAGCAGGCAGCGGTGCGCCACCATGGCGGGCACCATGTGGAAATCATTCTCAGCGGAGATAGCTATGACGAGGCGGTGTCCGCTGCCTTCGAAGATGCGGCCGCCAGCGGTGCCACCTACGTGCATGCCTACGACGACCTGCAGGTGATGGCGGGGCAAGGGACTCTGGCGGATGAAGTGGTGCTCTCCGGGCACGGACCCTTCGATGCGGCTTACCTGCAGATCGGTGGCGGCGGCATGGCGGCAGGGGTCTCCGAGTGGCTCAAGACCTATTGGCCGGAGATCGAGATCGTGGGCGTGGAGGGTAGCGGGCAGGCCTCGATGAAGGCGGCGCTCGAAGCGGGCAAGCCGGTGGGGCTCGATCAGGTGGACATCTTCTGCGACGGCACGGCGGTGAGGAAGGCAGGAGCCCTGCCCTTCGACATCTGCCGCGAGACGATCGACCGGATGGAAACGGTGAGCAATGCCGAGGTGAGCCGCGCGATCCGTCTGCTGTGGGAAGGCCTGCGCTGCGTGTCCGAGCCCTCCGGTGCGATGGGCTTGGCCGCGGTGATGAAGAATCGCGAGGCATTGGTCGGGAAGCGCGTGCTGATCGTGGTCTCCGGAGCGAACATCGACTTCCTGCAACTGGGGCTAATCGCCCAATCCGAAGGCTCCGCCCAGAATGCTTCGCGGAGCCTGCGGGTGCGCATTCCGGAGCGTCCCGGCACGATGCTGGAGTTGCTCGATACCTGTTTCGCCGGGCTGAACATCACGGACTTCCAATACGGCAAGACCGACGAGGCTGATGCGTGGCCGGCCTTCACGGTCGGTTCGGAAGATCCTGCCGCGATCGAGGCGCTGCCCGGGAAGCTGGAGGCTGCGGGCTTCGTGTGGGAGGACCTCACGGGTGCGGTGGATATCGCCTTCCGGGCGATCCCGCTGCGCGGTGACTTGCTGAGCTACCCCCTGTTCTTGCGCCTGGACTTCTACGAGCGGGCGGGAGCCTTGCACGACTTCCTCGACAAGCGGGTGCGGGGCCGTGCGAACCTTTGCTACTTCAACTACCGGCAATCCGGGGAGCGTATCGGCCGAGCCTTGATCGGGCTGGATTTTACCAGTGAGGAAGAGCGAAGCCACTTCACCGGAAGCATCGCGGAGCACGGCGAAGGTTATCGTTCCTGCACGATCGTGGACGACGCGACCCGGGCGCGCCTGATCGGGAACTAGAGGCAGGCTGTGGGAGATCGTGGCTGAATTTGGGATTTCTCCACATTAGAGAGCGAAGCCCACAGGGCACGGGCAGAAAACCACATCTTTTTTAAGCAATGGGCCGGGTTCGGCGAGAATCCGCTAGCCCGATCCGAATACTTCGTCAATACCTCTAGGAGTGGTATCGAACGTGAAGTTGGCAGGGAATCCGACCTATTCCCGCGCTGCTGCGGATCGTGCCGCTGACGGATAACGATGAATGGCACGACAAGCCGCAAATGTCACGCTAAGCCCAAAACCCAAGGATTCGCTCTCGTCATCTCCCTCTCGCTGATGGTCCTCCTGACCGTCCTTGCCATCGGCTTGATGGGTCTGTCTTCGATCTCTCTCCGCTCCTCGACACGCGAGGAAGCGCTCGTCACCGCGCGCGGCTATGCCCGTGTCGCGATGCTGATGGCATTGGGAGAGCTGCAGAAGCAGGCGGGCCCCGATCAGAGGGTCACCGGCACGGCTGACCTGGCGGGCACGAGCGATGGCAGTCGACTTACTGCCGGCTCGGCCCCTGGGAACAATGTGCCCTTGGGAGGAACCGACAAAGGCCTGACCAGCGTGCAGCCGGGAACGCGGCACTGGACCGGGGTGTGGACCAACTCCAACAGCGCGAACCCGGGAACCACCATCTATACGCGGACTCCGACTCCGAGCTTCCGGAAATGGCTGGTGAGCGGCAACGAGAAGGGTAGCGGCAGCAACGACTTCACTCCGGCAACAAACGGAGTCGCGGTGGATTCCGCCGGCCGTGCGACCGATCCGGAAGCGGCGGTGGTGCTGGTGGGCAGAAATTCCGCAGGAAGCAGTTCCAGTGACGGCTATGTCAGTGCCCCGCTGGTGAAGATCATGAGTCCCTCCAGCCTGGCGAAGCATCCGCTGGGGCGGCAGGCATGGTGGATCGGCGACGAAGGGGTGAAGGCGAAGCTGAACATGAGCGATCCGGAACCACCCGAAAACGAACTCGTTTATGAGGATCTGGCGGCACCGCGGCGTGGCTGGGAAACCGTCGAAGGCTTTGAGAACTATCCGGAGCGCAGCGGCGGCGACAACCTGATGCTGGCCAAGGTGATCACCCTGCCTCAGGCCGGAGTGATGGATCCTTCCCTGCTAGGAGGCAATGCCGCACCACTGGGGAAAGCATTTCACTCCGCCACCACCGAGAGCTTCGGGCTGCTGACGGATGCGCTGAACGGGGGGCTGAAACTGGATCTGAGCAACTACCTCCAGCAAGGTCTGCCCGCGACGGCACCTGGAAATCTGATAAACGGCATCACGTCGAACGCCAACATCGTGCCGCAAACCGTCGCAAGCCGTCTGCGCGGCCCGAAGTGGAAACAGCTCGCGGACTTCCAAGAGCTGGGCAGAAACACGAAGCAACTGGGCCGGATGAACGTGAAAGCCGCGACTCAGGTTACCGACACGGTGATCGCCCCGCTGGTGGTTGACTTCCGCGTGCTGATGGGAGTGAAGCTGGTTCCCCAAGCAGCAGGGTCTAGCAGCTACAAGATCCAGCCTTGCGCCAAGATCGCGGTTTCCCTGGCGAACCCCTACCCTTACCCGCTGGTGTGGTCAGGCATGGATCTGGAACTCAAGTGCGAGACGCATCCATCGCGCCAACCGGCACGGATCTATGGTGTGGGTCCCGACTCCATGGTCTACCCTGCCGTCCTGCCGAGAGTGAACGCGCAGTTCGTGCCGCAGGAGGCTTCGGTCTTCGGCAACACGGTCTTCCAGATCCCGAACACGACCTTGCAGCCCGGCGAGGCGAAGGCCTTCACGATCGGCGGGCCGGTCAACCGGCCGGCGGGATCGATAGGCAGGACGAGCGTGCCGATGGTGGCCTTCGGCGGAGCGAGTGCCGCGAACTTCAACAATTGCGTGCTGCTGGAGTCAAACCACATCGGGACGCCGCCGTTCTCGCTGGATATCCGCGAGGACACGATCACGTCTCAGGCTTCGCTGGAGCTACGCCCGTCCGGCAGCAGCGCGATCTACCGCCGCATCGAGCGCATGGAATTCGACAATGCGCCGCACAACGCGACGCGCCGGGCATTCACGGCCCAGGACACGGCAAGGTTCACCCAGCCGGTGCCGCTCCAGTACTACGGATTCCAGCTGAGCCAACCGGGAATGGACTATGCCTCGATCCTGCCATCTGCCGACCAGCTCGGGCTGAGGAGTTCGACCATGCGGACCTTCATGGACTTCAACCTGCAGGCGGCGAACTTCCGCAAGCCGATCATCTGCTACAATCCCCCGCCCTACTTCATGCTGATCGCGGATAGCCCGGGCACCCTGCCCTTCCAAACCCCGGGCGGGAACACGGGCCCGGAGTTTACCCGCAACCTGGCTGCCACGCCGCTGCCATGGGGGCGCTCCGCCCTGGATACACGCCAGACGGTGCTTTTCAGCCCGCCTGCCAGCCTGGTCTCGCTCGCGCAATTCCAGCATGCGGATCTTACTGCGGATGACGACGCGGTATCGGTGGGACACCAACCGGGGAACGCGGTGGGCAATTCCTATGCGAGTCTCTTCGTGCCGCGCTTGAACACGATCCGGAGCCGGTCCGACTTCACGATCGAAAGCTTCAGCGGCGCCACGGCCAAGTCGAAGAACTACTACGACATCGCCTACCTCCTGAATGCGGCCCTGTGGGATACTTACTTCTTCTCTACCCTGCCCGCCGGGACCAGCGGGGTTCCCTTGAACCGCAGCATGGTGAAGATCCATGCCGGCGACAGTTCGGATCTGCTGCGCGACGGCGAGAAGGCGGCGAGCCGGCTGATGGTGAACGGTGCCCACAACGTGAACAGCACCGATGTCGATGCGTGGAAAGCCCTGCTCGCTTCATCCCGCGGCCTGCGTCACAAGTCCGACTCGGCCACGAACGAAGCGATCTTCCCGCGGAGCTTGGAGCAACCCGGCGGAGCGAGCAATCCGCCCAGCGGCAGCGAGTCCGATTCGTTCTCGGGATTCCGGCGACTGAATGATCAGCAGATCCACGAACTGGCACTGGAGATCACGCGACAGGTGCGGATACGCGGCCCCTTCGTGTCCCTGTCCCAATTCGTGAACCGCTCTCTGGGCAACATCACTTCCACCTCCGCCCGTGCCTTGACCCGCAGCGGAGCGCTCCAGAGTGCGATCGACGAGTCCGGCCTCAACATCAGCGCCGACGGCAGCAAGAGCATCTTCCCGACCTCCGACTTCAGCGTGGCGGAGGACCGGATGAACCTGCAACGAGAAGGCAGCAGCAGCCGACCGCGCGCGGATCTAACAGGCACGCGCGACACCAAACTGCAGGACCAGGGGACGGACGGTCAATGGCCGCTGAAGTCCTTCGACGAAAACCCGGGGGCGGTCGCCGGGATCCTTGCAGACCGGCAGATCCTCACCGACACCCGCTACCGCAGCGAGCAGGGCTTCCGCTCGACGGGCATCCCCGGCTGGCTGACACAGGCGGATGTCCTGCAGGTCATCGGCCCGGCGCTGAACGTGCGCTCGGACACCTTCCGCATCCGCGCCTATGGCGAAGCCACGGATCCCGAGACCGGCGTGGCGACCGCCCGGGCCTGGTGCGAAGCCGTGGTGCAACGGATGCCCGCTTATGTTGACGGCAGCAATTCCGTCGAGGATCGTCCTAGTGAACTGAATCCCATCAATGCGCGCTTCGGGCGCCGCTTTTCCATCATCTCATTCAAATGGCTCTCTCCTGATGAAATCTGATTCCTTCTTCCGCGTCTTCGCTGCCGCCTTGATCTTACTCGCAGCCCCCGCCGTCCGGGCACAGGACGCCGTGAGCATGAAAATCGATGTCGTTTCCTGGGGTTCGGATATCAACGGGCTCTCTTTCAAGGCGGCAGGGAAAGGCGAGCCGATTACCGCGCTGGCATTCCGCTACTCAAAGCCTGTCTCCTACTCCGGCCCGGCGATCTTGGAGATCCATCAGGAGGCGGCTGCTGCCTCATCGGCGACGGCGGACTCCAAGAACACCGCGCCGCTTCCGCCCGAACTCGCGAAGCGTCGCGAGACCGATCCCACGGTGGTGGCACTCGCCAAGCTGCCGGCTGGCTCGAAGCGCGCTACCGTTTTGATCGCGCCTGCCCAAGCCGGGACTTACCAGACCTTCGTCATCGACGACGATCCGACCAAGCTTCCCTTCGGCAAGCTGCGGGTGCACAACTACAGCCCGATCAAAATCGCGGTGCGCTGCAACGGCAAGGAATCCATGGAGATGAAGACCCGCGATTCCTTCCTCGCGGAACCGCAGGAGGGTCAGGTGACCTACGAACTCTCCTACGACAAGCAGGGCAAGTGGAAGCTGCAGGAGAACAACATCGTGACCGTGGGCAAGGACGAGCAAGTCCAGTTCATCGTGCTGAAGAGCGATGCGGACTTCTTCACTTCCAGCGACGGCTCCCGCGGTGGATTCCTCCAGAGCGTGGTGCTGCGCCGCCCCGCGAAGGACGACGCAGCGCCTTGAATCGAATCCTCAGGGAGCGCGCTCCAGCAGGAAGTCCTGCCAGACGTTGGTGTTGTTCGGGTATTGTTCCAGGCGGACGTTGTTGGCAGCGTTTCCGCCCGGGATATCCCAAGCCATGCCATCGTGGACGAAGTAGAATTTGAAGAGTCCGTTCGTCTTCGGCAGGATGCGGAGCTTCTGCTCGCCGGGATTGGCGACATTGTAGTCCCAGAGATGGCAGTCCTCGCCGTTGTTGCTGGTGCCGTTCACCACGCTGATCACGCGGGTGAGGGCATTCAGACTGGAGGCGCGGAGATGGCCGTTGGTGACGCTTTCAAAGCGCCACTTGAACCACGGATTGTTCTCGTAGGAGTATTGGATGATCGGGCTGCCATTGGTGCTACCCATGTTCTCCACGCAGATGTATTTCCCGGTTGATGCGCGGGCGAAGTAGTCGCCCCAGGGCTGCAAGCGCCACTGCTGGTTGATCGCGCCGGTGTCCGCTGCCTGTTCGACGCGGTCGTTGTTCGCGGTGCCCGCACCGGTGATCTGGAGGATCAGGCCGCTCTTCACGTTGCGGATCTTGTAGTAGCCGTTGCCCGCATCGATCAGGTCGAACTGCTGGCCCGGGTTGTTCCCGGTGTAGTCGAAGGCATGGAGCTTCGCGCCCGCGGCAGTGGAGTCCATCTCGATGCAGGCGCACTTCCCGCTGACCCATGAGGAGATGCGGAAGTGATCGGAGTTCTCGGTCGGCGCCAGCACCCAACGCTGGTTCGCCCCGTTGTAGTCGTAGGTCCATTGGTTGACCTGCGCGCCGTTGCCGGTATTGCCGCTGATCAGGTCGAGGCACTTGCCGCTATTGCGGTTCACGATCATGAAGTAGGCGGGCCGATGCACCGGTCGGCCGGAGGGAGCATTGGTGTTGTAGATCGCCGAGGACTTCGCGGCATCGGCGAAATCCATCAGCAGGGCACCGAAGCGACCGCTCGGATTGTTACTGAAGAAAGTGCTGATCCGCGGGTTGATGTTGTTCGAGACGGTAGGGATGTTCGGGATCCCGAAGATGCTCGTCGTGCCGCTGCTGAAGTTCACGTAGAGCGTGTTCGGCCCGCCGTAGCGCGCTTCGTTGAGGAGCTGAAGGATCTGGTTCCACTTGTCGTTGTTGTTAGAAACGTTGTAGCGGTCCTGGACCCGCAGCGTGCTGCCGGTGCTGAAAGTCGTGTTGTCCGGCCAGTTGGAAGCGTCGATGCCCTTTGGCAGCCCCGAGGCACCGAAGCGGCGGAACAGCACGATCTTGCCCCGCGCCTGGGTAAGCGTGGGGATCGCCGAGCCGAGCACCCACTTCGATGGATTCGCCGCGGTGTAGGTATCGAAGGTCGCTTCGAAGGAGCGGGTGTTGCCGGTGGGATTATATTCCTCCTTCACGCTCATGATCACCGTCTCGCCGGGGTTCGCGTTCAGGAAGCCGATCGTCGAGTTCAGAACATCGTTGAAGTTCATGTTCTGATAGACCTGACCGTGGTGGATCGCGAAGGCGTCGTTGATATGACGGCAGCGGATATCGAGGAAGCGCACGCCGGCATTCAACTGATCGGTGATGCTCAGGTTCTGGCACTTCGCGGTGCCCGAGACCGGCTCGACCAAGGCCCCGGAATCGTGGGTTCCGGGAATCGAGAATTGGGACAAGGGAAGATTCCCGTCGAGCGGGGTCATCCAATTGTTCCCCGCGGCTCCGGCGCATGGAGACAGCGCCGCCAACAGGAGGCCGAGGAGACGGCCCATGTGTTGCTTCATGGTTTTTGGGTTTTGTGTGTTAGGTTTCGGGTCCCGGTGAAGTCCGACCGATAGCACAGGGTTAGCGTGTACCAAACAGTTCACCTTCCGCCCGCTCGCGCAGGGGACCCTCCGGAAATAACTCCACCCACGCCACCGCGGCTTGGTGGTCGCGCATGCCCCACTGATGGAGGGCGGAGATCACCGCTTCCTCCTGCAAGCGCCCGGGGCTGATCTTCTCCACCGCGAGCAAGGCCGCATCCGCCGGTGCGCGGGTGCCGATGCTCCGCGCCGCCTCCACCCAGATCCTGTCCCGCAAGTGGCTATCCTTGATCTCCGCGAGCCACTTCTCCGCCGCGCCGCGATCGACCGCCATCCAATTGCCTGCGAGACCGCATACCAGCTCGCTACTTGCAAAGCCCGGACTGTTAGATGCGAGTGAAAGCGCCAGTGCCGGGTCGGCACGGGAAGCCCTCTCACAAGCGGCGCTGAGGCAGATGATGCGCTCGGTCTCGTCTTCCAAGGCCGCTGCCCATCCGGCAGCGGCGCGGGGATCCTTCATCGCCCAGCCATCGGCAACCTTGAGCAGTGCCTCCTCGCGGCGCTCCCAAGCGGCAAGCCCCATGACAAGGTGACTTGCCGCCACGGGATCACGCTGGATCAATTCCGGTAGCAGGTGATCCAAGGTCTGCTGTTGCTCCTCATTTCCAGTGGACTCGAGGCCTGTCACCACGGCACTCGGGGAGGAATCGATTCCCTGTCTGCGCGGAGCGGACTTCGACGGAGCCGCAAGCACTTCTGATCTCCCGGTGTAGTCCTCAGATTCATTTGCACCCTTCGCATTCGGAACGGGCTCGCGGGCATCCTTCAATCGGGGCACGGCTAACAAGAGCCCGGCCACGCCGGACAGGAGTAGAAGCGCCTTTCCATTACCCATCTACCCCTTCTGACGGGAATCCTGTCGGCGGTCAAGGACCCAACGTGCGCGCTATCGCAGCGATTCCGACACTCATCCGTGGTCCGTTTCCACGGTAGACACGCAGGACTCTCGACCTCCTTGAAAGTTTCGCCCCAAGCTGGCCTTACCTCAGACGATGAAACTCATTTCCAGATCCCTTGCTGCCGGCCTCCTTGCCATGTCGAACTTGCTCGCGGGTCCGATGGATCCGATCAAGCCGGATGACTACAAGGCCCCGGTCAGGGTCTCCTGCATCGGCGATAGCATCACGGAGGGATCCGGTGCCGCTCCCGGCAAGGCCTATCCCAGCCAACTCCAGGAATTGCTCGGGGATAAATGGAAGGTAACCAATTTCGGCATCAGTGGTCGCACGCTCCTGAAGAACGGCGACTTCCCCTACTGGAAAGAAGAGAAGTATCAATTCGCGCTGAAGTCCGAGCCGGACGTGGTGATCATCATGCTCGGGACCAACGACACAAAGCCGCAGAACTGGAAATTCGAGAAGGAGTTCGTGGCCGATTACACGGAACTGGTGAAGTCCTTCCAAGCGCTGCCGAGCAAGCCGCGGATCTACGTCTGCCGCCCCTGCCCGGTGCCGGAACCCGGCAACTTCGGCATCAACGAGAAGAACCTGAAAGAGTGGATCAAGCGGATCGACAAGCTGGCGAAGGAGATGGACCTCGGCGTGATCGACATGCACGCGGCATTGAAGAGGCACCCGGAAATGCTCCCCGATCGAGTTCACCCCGATACCGCCGGTGCCGGTGAAATGGCAAAGGCTGCCTTTGAAGTGCTGACCGGCGACAAGGCCCCGAAGCGTTAACTTCACGGAGAATATGAGAAGGCTTCCCTCGATGCTCCTCGTCGCCACCTGCGTAACCATGCATGCGGAAGAGCTTCCCGACGTGCTCACGGCGCAGGATGGCACGAAGATCCGTGGCACGGAGGAGTGGCGGGAGAAGCGCCGGCCAGAGCTGTTAGAACATTTTTCCCGGGAGATGTACGGTCGCTCTCCGGGGAAGCCGGAGGGGATGTTCAGCGAGGTCTTCGACCGCGACGAGCAGGCTCTCGGTGGCACCGCCACCCGAATCCAGATCGCGATCTATCCGGGCGGGAAGCCCGCTCCGCGGATCGATCTGCTGGTGTATGTGCCGAATCACGTGAAGGGGCCCGCTCCCGCCATCCTCGGTCTGAACTTCGCAGGCAATCACGCGGTGCACAAGGACCCGGGTATCCGTCTCACGGAGAGCTGGGTGGACCAGCTCCAGCCGAACATTCCTCCCTACCCCGACTCGCACCACCGCGCCACGGATGCCGCCCGCGGCACCAACGCGAAGCAATGGCCGGTCGAGGAGATCATCGCGCGAGGCTATGCGCTGGCCACGATGTATCGCGAGGATGTCGCTCCCGATCACCCGCCCTACTTCGCAAGCGGCGTGCCCGAGCTCTATCCCGAACTCCAGGAGAGAGAGGACAACTTCGGCACCATCGCCATCTGGGCATGGTCGCTCAGCCGCGCTGTCGATGTCTTGGAGAAGCAAGAGCGGATCGATTCCAAGCGTGTCGCGGCCTTTGGTTTCTCTCGTTTGGGAAAGGCCGCCCTGTGGGCAGGTGCGAATGACGAGCGGTTCGCAATGGTCATCAGCAACGAGTCGGGAGCCGGAGGAGCCAAGCTTTTCCGGCGCGGCGTGGGCGAGGATATCCAGCGGCTCAACACCGTCTTCCCGCATTGGTATGCGAAGAGCTTCCGCAAGTATTCCGGCAAGGACAAGGAACTCCCCTTTGACCAACACATGGTCATGGCCCTGATCGCGCCGCGACCACTCTACGTCGCGAGCGCGATCGACGACAAGAATGCCAACCCTGAAGGCGAGTTCGCCGGGGCCAAGGCGGCGGAGCCGGTATTCCGGCTACTTGGGGCGGAGGAACTCCCCACCGATAATTGGCCGGAGTTGAATCGCTCCGTCCAAGGAGGAATCGGCTACCACGTGCGTAGCGGTGGACATGATGTTCAAGACTTCGACTGGCAGCAGTATCTCGCCTTCGCCGACAAGCACCTTAAGCGCTGACTAGGCGTGGCTGCCGAGATGCTGAGAGAGGCGCTTCACCATCACCGCATCGGGCATCTCGCGCTGGTCGATAATCGATACCGGCACCAGGCCCCGGATCGCCGAACTCGTGAAGAGCTCCGAGGCCGCAAGCAGATCGGCGGGATGCAGCGCCGGCTCCCCCACCCCGATCCCGAGATCCGCACAGGCGGCGATCACGCGGTGGCGCATCGTTCCGGGCAGACACCCGGAGGATAGCGGCGGCGTTAGAATTTCTCCATCGCGCACTAGGAACAGATTCGACGTCGTGGCCTCGCAGAGTTCACCCCGTGTATTGAGAAAGAGACACTCGTCCGCCTCCATACGGCGGGCGTAGTCCAGGGCGAGGAGATTCTCGGCATAGGAGAGACACTTCACTCCGGCCAAGGGTGAAGCCTCGTTCCGAGGGAAAGGCGCGGTCACGAGAGCGACCGAAACCGGTGGAGTTGCAGCGGGTGCGGCGGTGATCGCAAGAATGGAGTCGCTCCCGGGAGCAAGAGCGCGCAGCTCCCCGGAGCCCGCTGTTAGAGTGATCCTTACCCGGGCTCGGCCTTGGGTCAGCTTCTTGCGGCGGAGAAGATCCCGGATGGAATTGCCGATGGTCGCGCCCGAGATCCGGCGGGCATCCAAGCCAAGCCGGGCTGCCCCTGAACTCATCCGCTGCAGGTGCAGGTCGAGCGCGACGGGCGAGCCATCGACGGCGAGTATCGTTTCAAAGACACCGAGCCCATGGGTCAGGCCGCGATCACCGGCCGAGACGGCAAGCGGACCATCGAGGATTTCGCCGTTGCACCAGATCATCGCCACACCGCGGATTTGATCCTCTAAGGGTCAGCGCCGCAACTTGCAAAGTTGCGCTACTTGTTTCCAGAGGGGATGCTCGCACGCCGCCTTGAACTACCTCGCCCATCTTTTCCTCGCCGAGAACAACGCCGCCTCGCGCGTCGGCAGCCTGCTGGGCGATTTCGTCACCGGCCGCCCGGAGTCCTTGCAGGGGCAGTTCCCCGATACCGTCTTGCGCGGGATCGTGCGCCACCGCGCGATCGACCGCTTCACGGACAGCCATCGTGTGACGCTGCGGATGAAGGAGTACGTGGCGGCACCGCGACGCCGCTTCTCGGGAGTTATCGCCGACCTGATTCACGATCATTTCCTCACCCGCCATTGGGACGAGTTTCACCGGGAAGCACTGCCGGACTTCGTGGCGGCGTGCAATGCCGCCCTGCGTGAACATCGCTTGATCCTTCCGCCCGAGCTCGGGGACTCACTGGAGCAGCGGATCGAGGACCACTGGCTGGAGCACTACGGCACCGACGAAGGACTTGACGGTGTTTTCCGTCGCATCGCCCTGAGGAATCCCCTCTTCGCTCCGATCAAGGATTCCATCGAGGATCTCCAGCGGCACCGGTCGGTATTCGAGGCAGGTTTCCGCGATTTCTTCCCGGACCTGCAAGCTTGGGTGAAATCCTGCGGGCCGGAATCATCGATCCTGATTTAGGGCTTCGACGAAGAGCCGGACCTGTCCTAGCTTCCCGCGCCCATGCGTGCCCTGATCTTCATCGCCGGACTTGCCATCTGCGGCCTCGGCTTCGCCTTCTACAAGACGGCGGAGAATTTCCCGCTGCTCCAAGGCGGGCTCACCCTCGGTGGCGGGCTCGTGATTTGTGGACTCTTTTCCCTCCGCTCGAAATGGCATGGAATCACCGGTGCGGGCATTCTCGGTTTCCTCGGGATCATGCGTGCCGTGCCGGCCCTGTGGTCGGGCTTCAAGGAAGGTGTGCCCTCCGCCCGCTTCGAGGTCATCGCCGGCGCGTTCTGCCTGCTGGTCTTTCTGGCCGCGGTGCGGGTCCTGATGGCGGAGCGGACACGTCTAGCAGTCGCTCGCTTGAAAGCCGGCGAGGATCCGAGAGCACCCCAAGGCTGAGGCCTAAGACCCGAGCGGAGGCGCACTCTCGGCGGGAGCGGAAAGGACGTCGTCCGCCATGGCCTTGCGGGTCGTACGCAATTGGGCCACTAGCCAAAGGGTGGCCATGCCGCCGATGGCCAGCCAGAAATGGAAGGCACGCGGCACCGCCCGGGCGATCTCAAGCGGAAGCTCAGCGATGGGGATCTCGCTCGCGGAGGCGAAGAAAGGCATGGCGGCCGGAGAGATCCCGAAGAACCATGCCGAGAGCACCGGTTTCTCCAAGGGCACGCAGATGGCGCCGAGCATGAGCGGCACCACGCCGACCAGGATTCCTGCCAAAGCCACGGCCCGCAGTCCCTTTGCTTCCAACAGCACCTGATTGGAGACGCCGAGGACGAGCAGCACCGCGACGAAATAACCAAACACTTGGAACGGCAGCACCGCGCCGAACCAGCGCGACTCCACCAGCCCCCGGGTGAAAAGGAACCAGCCCAAGGCACCGGCGAGGGCCATGACGACGACCCACCAGAAGGAGGTAGCGGCATCGGATAGCAAGGGCAGCGAGGTCGAACCCTGCTTGCGCGCCCGCCTCCAGCCGCGGATCTGGCTCTCCGTATCGGGTGTGATGATCCCGCCGAGAACGATCAGCATGGCCAGAGTCGTAAGTCCGTAAAGGCCGGACAGGGCGACGGCTTCCATGGGATCGGGTTTCCAACCGGCAAGGAACTCGATCGACCATTTCCGCATCTCGCGGCTGGGGAACAGGGTGCCGGGATCAATCAGCGGCAGAGCATTGCCGAGCAGCAGGATCTGGATCCAGGCGAAGAAGCCGGTCGCCCAAACCTTGCCAAGCAAGTGCGACTCCGCGCGCCGCCACTTGCGGCAGAGCATGATGGCGAAGGTGATGACCAAGCCGAGTTGGGAGAAAAGCGTGAAGACAAGTTCAGGAAACTCCAGATTGAAGAACTTCGCCGTGGGGGCGAGGCGCCGTGCCGTCTCCAGTGCCGCGCCGAGATCCTTCGGCAGCAAGGAGGGGTAGACCTCCAGCACGACCGGCTGCACAGTGAGATACTTGAAGAAGACCAGGCCGAACTTCGAGAGCTGCGGGATGACCGTGTAGAGGGCGAAGACAGTGCCGATGGAAGCGAGGAAAGCCCAGCGACGGTTCTTCGCCACGGTGCCGATGAGCAAGCCGGTGAAGTGGTATAGCAGGGCGGAGGAAAGTAGCACGGTATAGACCGGCAGCCAGGTGGAGACCGGTATCCCGCCCCGCCAGATCAGCCATCCGGCAAAAGGCAGCGTGAGGAAAAACATCACATATTCCCGCACCGGCAGGCCGAAGAGATACCCGATCACTTTCGCGATGGGTCTCATGGGAACCAGCCGCTGGTAATCGATCACGCCTTCGTCACGCTCGGCTGTCATGCCGCCCGAAACCATGGCCGTGCCGATCATGAAGAGAATAACGCCCTGGAAGACGAATAGGCCCTGAACAAAGCCACGCGCGATATTCTCGGTGGCCTGGATCTTCTCCGCTGACTTGTCGATGACGGCAGTCCCGTCCTTGCTCGCCTCGAAGAGCGTGCGTTCTTCGATGCGCTCATGCTGCTGGATCGCGATGACGTAGCTCATCACGCTGATGAAGCCCGACACGAGGACCGTGAGCAGCAACCAGATCGCAAGCGCACGCGGACGCAGCCGCGACTGGCAGTAGCGGCGGAATATCGGATTCCGCCACAGATTCCACGCAGAGTGCCGGGTGGGAATGGCAAGGGTGCTCGTCTCGGAATTCATGACAGTCGGTTCGATTCGGCCACACCCACCAGGATATCCTCGAAAGAGCTGCGCCTTTCCTCGAAGGAGCGCAGCCTCACACCAGCGGCGATCAGACCCTCGATCAGGTCCGCCTGCGTCTCATCCGTGCCCTTGAAGCCGAAGCTTACCCGTTCGCCATCCAAGCGCAGGTCATGGACAAACTCATGCCTACCGAGCCAGTCCAAGGCGATCTCGTGACCGCGGAGCAATGCGATGGTCACGCCGCGCTCGTTGTTGCCAAGCTGCTGCCGCACCTCCTCGACCGTACCGGAGGCCAGCAGCTTGCCGCGGTTCATCACGCAGAGCGAGGTGCACATCTCGGAAAGTTCGCTGAGAATGTGCGAGCTGACGAAAATCGTCGCGCCTTCCTTGGCGATCGCCCGCAGGACATTGCGCAGATCGCGGCGGGCCAAGGGATCGAGGCCGCTGGCGGGCTCATCCAGCACCAGCACTCGCGGGCGATGTAGCAGCGTCTTCGCCAATACGACGCGCTGGGTCTGACCGCGCGAGAGAGCCTTGCACCAGTTGTTCCGCTGGGGCGTGAGGTTCACTGCCTCCAGGCATTCCGCCACCCGTTCCTTGCGCTGCGAGCGGCTACCCAAGCCATAGGCATCCGCATGAAATTCGAGGAACTCCCAAACCTTGAGATCGGAGGGAACGGGTGCGAGATCCGGCATGTAGCCGATGATGCGGCGGGCGCTTTCGAGATCTTCAAGCACATCCACGCCATCGAGGATCACCTCCCCGTAGGTCGGCTGCATGAGCGTGGTGATCACCCGGAAGGTGCTGGTCTTACCCGCGCCGTTCGGGCCCACGAGACCGAAGACTTCGCCCTTCGGCACGGTCAGGCTCAGATCGTCCACGGCGATGAAGTTGCCGTAGTCCACGCGTAGGTCGCGGATGTCGATAGCAGGCGGTGCGGTCGCTAGCATAGGGATTCAATAGTCGTCCAAGGCATCCCATCCGGAGGGCAGGGTCATACCGATCTCTTCCATCTCCGCCTGAGCTTCACTGCGGCGGCGTTCCTTCTCGGCTTCCCAAGCTCTCTGTTGCTCGGGCCTCAGCACGGACAGCATCTCCTGATTGCGATCCCCCACCCGGCCGCCGAGCTGCATTTCGGGATCGTAGTCCACGGAGCCCCGGGCCATGATATTGAAGACTTGGTCACGCTGGCCATCGTCCAGGCCCACGATGGCATCCACTCGGGCAAGGCGCATGTCGGCATCCCCTTGCACACGGTCGGTCTTCTCGGTGAGCCGCTCGTGCTTGAAGTTCTCCAGCTTTTCGCCGCTCAGGACCGTAGCCATCTGTGCATCGAGCCCGGTGTCCCAGTGATCGTCGCGGGTCTCGCGCATGAGGTCTTCCAAGGTTGTGCCCGGCTGCCCGGCCAGATCGCTGAAGCGCTTCGCGTCCTCCTCGGCCTTGCGCTTGAACCACTCGCCGAGCGTTTTCTGTTGCGCGGGAGTGAGGTCATACTTGCGGGTGAGTTCACCCACGATCCGGTCGCTCTGGCGCTTCTGATCCCGCACACGGATGCGGTCGAAGATCGGGGAGAGATCGCGGACCCAAGGCTGGAAGGTTCTCAGCAGATCATCGGGGCTGATCAGGCGCCCCATCTCATAGCTTTCCTTCAGTTCGCGCAGCCCGTCCTGAACCGTGCGGCCGGAGCGGCGGTTGCCCTCGAGGGCAAGCACACGGTTCTGGGAGCGCCGCAGATCCACCTCCAGCTTGGCGATGCGCTCTTCCGGCGTGCCTTCTTCACCGGGCAGGCTGTCGCGGAACATCACGGCCGCCGCTCCGCCCACGACAAGCCCGACGGCAAGGTAGAGGAAGGGACGCAGTTTGCTGGGAAAGGACATGGCGGCGATGGAGAGGGATCTGCGTGAAAGCCTGTTATGCCCGGCGTGAAAAGATGGTGAACGGCCCGTGCATCATCGTGAAGGCTGGGAGATTTCCCATGGGAATCACAGCGATTTCTTACTATGGGAAGTTTGGACAAAACATCGCAGGCGGCGACGTTATCTCACGATGCGCCTGATCCTCTCTTGCCTGCTGATGCTTTCGCCCCTCGCTGCTGCGGAGAAGCGGATCGCGGTCTTCGTGGGGCTCTGCGACAATGCAAGCCAAGGCATCGTGAAGGTCGGGGCAAAGATCGGCGACGGCAACAAGCCCGACGACAATCTCTACTGGGGCTGCACCGACGGCCTGCGATCCCACTTCAAAGCGAGCAAACGCTGGAAACTCGAGAAGCAGGAGACCGCGACGGGGGACGAGAAGATCCTCGAACGCCTTACATTCCGGCATGCCACGGAAGATGCCGTGTTGGTGGCGGAAGCATGGCGCGGTTCGAATCTCAAGGAGTGCTACATCGCCTTCGAGCAAGCGCTGGTCTCCGGCAAGCAAGACCTCGTCGCCTTCATCGGCCACAATGTTCTGATGGACACTCCGATCGATCCTCCCGCAGCGAAGGTCGCGGGCAAAGTGGATGCCGTGGTGCTCTGCTGCATGAGCGACACCTACTTCGACACGCGGCTCAAGAATCTCGGTGCACGGCCCGTGCTCACGACGACGCAATACATGTATCCCGGCTCCTTTATCCTGCACGCCTCGCTGGAGCCATGGCTGGCAAACAAAGACCGCGCCGCACTGCGGGATGCAGCGGGCGCGGCTTATGCGAAGAATCAAAGGATCAAGCTCGGAGCAGCGAAGGGTGTCTTCGCGAAGCCCGAACCTTGATCGTTCAGGCAGCCGTGGCCTCCTTGACCTTGATCACCTTGGTCTTGGCCATGTCATCGCCGGTGCGGCGGAGCGGCAGATGTGCCTCCTTCTTCTGATAAAGCACATAAGCCTCATAAAGCGGAACGAAGGGGATCATCATGAGGATATTGCGCTTGATGCCGAGTTCCCAGTTACCACTCAGGCTTCTGCCTTCGGAGTCCACCGCGCGAATTTTCATCAGCTTCTTGCCAAGGCTCTGCCCGTCGAGGAAGGGCAAGGAATCCTTCAGAAGCATGTAGGCGAAATAGATCACCCAGCCCAGTTTTCCGATGACCAAGATCGCAATTCCAGCGATGAAGCCATCAATGATGCCAGCGATCAGACGGGTGTCGAAAGGTGCCTCGCCTGCAAGTTGTTCGACCACGGATTCATTTTCGTCGGCGTCGTTCTCATCGGAATCGAATTTCGCCTTGGGTGCCTGCTCGCTGCTCTTCGTCGCGGGAGGCGGCGGGGGCGGCACGTCCGGCATCGGCGGGGCCGGTGCGGGCGGCGGCGGTGCCAGATTGGGCATCGGCAGCGGTGAAGCTGGCGATGGTGGCGGGATGTCCGGCGGTGGCGGCGGAGTTGAGGATTGCGGCTTCTCGGGCTCGTTTTCCATGGCGATCCCGGACTCTAGCAGAAGGCCAGCTCCGGTCGAGAGACAAGTCATCGCGACGCTGAGACTTCGGTCGGAATGTTCATCCGCGCAGTTCAACCATCCTCCCGCAGCCCGGCAAAGACCCGGTGCGAGAAGTAGCGCTCCATGCGATCCGGGAAAACGGTGACCACCCTTCCATCCCTTCCCAGACGGCGCTTCGCCTCCAAGGCCGCGGCATAATTCAAACCGGAACTCGGTCCCACCGGATAACCCAGGGCCCACAGGCGCTGCGTGAGATCGAGGCAGAGCTCTTCGCGCACGGTCACCTCCTGGATTGCACCACCCCGTGGGCCCTCCCGCCATTCTTTGTAGAGTAGCGACAGGCACTCGGCCACGCCCGGCACCTCCTTGCTGAAGATCAAACTGGCACATTCGGCGTTATCACCGAAGGCCCGGCCTTCGCAGGGAATCGCCGCGAATGCCTGCGCTCCGCACCCGGCATCGTCGAAAGCTTCCCATAGACCCCGCAAGGTGCCGCCCGTGCCCACGCCGCTGACGACCGCGTCCACGCAGCCGCACTCCATCTGCGACAGGATCTCCGGCCCGGTGAACATCCGATGGGCTTCGGCGTTGTCCGGATTCTCGAATTGCTTCGCAGCGAACCATCCGTGCTCCAACGCCGCGGACTCCGCGGCTTCCAACACCTTCGACATGCCGCCCTCGATCCGTCGGACTTCGCCACCATAGGCCCGGATCATCAGCCCGCGCTCGTTGGTCGCGCTGCTGGGGATAAAGGCGACGAACTTCAGGCCCATCTGGGCGCATGCCAGCGCGAGCGCGATGCTGGTGCTGCCGCTGGAAGCCTCCACCACCGTGTCCCCTTCCCGGATTTCACCACGTCGCCATGCCTTCTCCAGAATATGGCGGGCGATGCGATCCTTGGTGGAACCGCTGGGATTCATGAACTCCAACTTGCACCAGATCGGCCCCAGCTCCGCATCCAAGGTCACCGGCACCAGCGGCGTCGGCGGGATCTGGCGGATGAAGCGTCCACCCACGGGAGCAGGACGAGCGGGGGCGGCGACCGGAGAGATCATGGTCCGCAGTCAAGCAACTGCCGCCGGGCGGCTCAAGCGCTGTGAAGCGATAAGCGAACCAAGGATCAGGACTCCACCTAGAATGAACCCCTGGCCCGGCCGCTCGCCGAGGAAGAGCATCGATTCGAGCGTGGCCGCTAAAGGAATCAGGAACCGATAGCCTGCCAGCAGCGGCACCGGATGCAGGGTGGAGAGATGATTCCACTGCGCGAAGGCCGCGGCGGACACGAAAGCTAACCACACCGTGGTGCCCATCGCGGCGGGAGGCATCAGCAGCGCCGCCTTCGGAAACGAACCGGCTCCAGCCAGCAGTAGCCCCAGCCCCCCGCCAAGAAGCGAGAAGCCCGTGGCAGCCCGCGCCCCGATGGTCTTGCGCAGGCCCGTGAACTGCACTAGGCCGAGGGTCCCCAAGCCGGTCGAGCCCAGCAGGAGCAGCGTGCCGAGCCATGGATTCCCCAGTCCCGCCTTCTCCGAACTCGCCGCGACCGCCACCCCCACCCCGCCGATCGCAATCGCCAACCACTGGGCCAGGCGCGGCCACGGCGCACCTGCCGCCAAGGGCGCCAGCAGCATCCACCAGAAGCTTCCCAGCGCGGAGAGCAAGCCGGCGAGGCTCGCGCTCGCAGCCGAGATCGCGAGATAGAAGAGCAGATACTGCCCGAAGGTCTGGGTGATGCAGAAGCCCAGCAAAGCACGCTTCGAAGTGGCGCGAAACTCCTCCATCGGCCGTCTCGCCACCGCCAGCAGCATCAGTCCCGCCAGCGTGAAACGCACACCTGCGAACCACCAGCAATCGGAGGCGGTCGGCTTCAAGCCCTCCGACTCCCAGATCCGGTAAACCGCCTTGATTCCGGGGAACGCGCTCCCCCACAACAAGGCGCAGAGCAGCACCGGCGGCAGAACCTTGGTCCATCGGTGATCGCCGCTCACGGCGCGACGCTGGAATGCTTTCCCGCGTGGGGGAAGCGCGATCTTGTGCCTGACAGGGCCGGGGCGCTTCAAACCTTGCCCTGCCGGGTTTTTGCGCCATCATACATCCATGCAGGTGGTGACCGACCAGATCCGCAATTTCCTCCAGTACATTGCTGTCCAGTTCATCGAGTTCCCGGCGGAAGCACAGCTCAAGGTCACCGAACTCGGCCCGAAACGCCTCCGCTTCAAGCTCGTCCTGCGGCAATCTGACGTGGCCCTGCTGATCGGCCGGAACGGCTTCAGCGCCTCCGCCATCCGCGGCGTGATCAAGTCCATCGCCGAGCGCGAGGACGTGAACGTGAACCTGCAGATCCACTCCCACGAAGAGGAGACCGAGATGCTGGCGCGGGAGCGCCACTGAGCGATGGCCTCCGGAAAGCTCGCGAGAGTTATCCTTGCCAAGCCCGACGCGCCCCCACTACCCTCCGCCCCGCCGCTCGTGGCAGCAACGCCTGCCACCGAAATGGTCCCGTAGTCCAATGGATAGGACGATGGCCTCCGAAGCCGTAGGTACAGGTTCGATTCCTGTCGGGACTACTCTTGCTAGTCCGGGATAAGCAGGAAACACCCCGTATTTCAGGCACCCCCCTCATTTTTTGGGGAACGCTATCCGATCTCGATTCCATCGGATCATTTCCGGGAGCATTCCGAACCACGCATCTCCTTCTTCTGGAGCCATCGGCACTTGGTAGTGCTTCTTTAGCATGTCCACACTGTTACCCATCTCCAGCGCTAGAGCGTGTAGGTTCAGTAGGGTCGCGTTTCGATAGCTGCCGTAAGAGTGTCTGAGAGCATCTTGAGGCCAACCCTCTTCTCCGAATACCACCTCGCCAAGCCGCTTTGTCTCGCCGCCTTGCGTAGGGTTTGGCGGCCCCGCCGCAATTACCGACATTTTCGGCTACGCGCCGAACGCCGCCCACTTCGAGAAACACCTCGCCACGGTCAAGGCCAAGCACCTCCTCCGCAGCCTCATCGTCACCTGCACGGAATCCGCCGCTGGCATCGCAATCGATCACGGGTTCTTCTTCGACTGTCTCCCGCGAGAGGCCGGGGCCGCTTATGGAAACCTTCTCCGAAACCGTGTCCCAATTCGTGCCGTTGTATCGCTGAAGCTTCGAGCAGTTGCCTTTCATGCTGCCGACACGCTAGCCCGCCGCTTTGCTCCCTGCCCACTGCTGCGCAGCGTGGTTCGCCCCATTCAATCCACTTGAGTTCTCTGGCCATGTGTTGTTTTTCGGTGCGCGTCTTATGAAGCACCCCCTCCTCAAACCCCTCTTTGCAGTTATGGCATCGCTCGCCTTTGCCTCTTGCATGCCAGTTAACAGCAGCGTCACTCGATTCCACACTCTTCCCGCCAAAGGCTCCGGGCAGAGCTTCGTGGTTCTCTCGACGACGGGGACAAACTCCCTCGAATTTAATACTTATGCCGCTCTGGTGGCTGCTCACCTCCAGACTTACGGCTGGACCCAGTCGGCCTCCGAGTCCGCTGACTATACGGTCAACTTCGCCGCTAATATGGGCGAGAGTCGGCAGGAGCATGGTTCTCTACCCATCATGGGCCAGACCGGAGGGGGAACCACTTACCACAGCGGATCGGTGAACACCTACGGAAGCTACGGCTCAACACGAGGGACCTACTCGGGGACGTCGTATACTCCGGCCACCTTCGGCGTAGTGGGTTCGATGCCCTACAGCGTGACCTTCCATGACAGCTTCTTGAATCTGAGAATCCGGGATCAGAAAGACCAAGCAGTCTTTGAAGGTCGCGTCGCCGCCACCGGCAGAAACTCCGAGCTTTCGGTGGCTCTTCCTGCGATGATCGACGCCCTCTTCACCGGCTTTCCGGGTGAAAGCGGCAAAACGAAGCAGATCAGCAAGGCGGCCCGCTAGTCCGCTGCCTATGAACCATCAAGAGCCCTCCCCGGCGAAGTTGGACTCCAATCCAGTCACACGCCTTTTTCGGTGCTCGACGATCGAGGAGTGTCGCGAAATCCAGAAAGGCAGCCTGATCTTTCGCAGGCTCGGCAGGTGGCTGGCTCTCTGTTCAATCGGCATCACCTTTTTGATCGGCCATTGGGTGGACCACTTCCAGCAGGCGGTCAAATCCTACATGGCCAAATACGAGCTCCTTCTCCAATCCAGGTCGGTGAAGTGGTTCTACGACGGCGAGCTTCCATCCGTCGCATGGATCCAGGAGCTCATCCATTACTACAGGGTCATCGACGGCGTCCAGTCCATGATCCTCGCCGGTATGGCGATCTTTACGATGAGATGGTTTTACGCCGACTCCTTTGTTCGGCGCAATTCTGCCAAAGGCTTCTGGGTTGAGTTGTCGGCGATCGCGCTGGCGAACCTGTCCATCTACCTCCTTTTAACCTCTCGCTAGCTCTTCCATCTGATCACCCCCTGATAGAGACGCTAGATCGATGGGTATTCGCGATCACCTGGCGCATTTCACCAAATGCACCTCCACCACCCCCAGGCCCCATAGTCCTTGAGCCGCTCGTCATAGTCATCCGCCAGGTTCCCCCCAGGCACTCCCCTCGACCCGCCACCCGCCGCCGATCGCCACCGGGCTCATCCCCTGGAACCGCAGCCGGAACGCCTCCCTTAGCGCGTTCGACTGCGCCCGCGAGTCGGCATAGATCCGGACCTGATACGCCAGCGTCCCCAGCTTCAAGGCCCCAGCATCTAGCGCCGCCTCCGACTCCTCCCCGAAGAGCTGATAGACCAGGCACGGATTCTTCGCGCCCTCCGGCGCCACATCCGGAAACACCCGTCCGCCCAGCGCCGCCAACGAGTCCTCCCCTTTGATCGCCGCCACCAGCCACGTTAAAAGCTCATTCATCGGATTGTCTTCGTTGGCACTTGGAACTTTTCCCTTGGAACTTCAAAGGCCCCTCGCTTCCCGCTCGAGTCCCGCTCGAGTCCCGCGGCCAGTTCCCGTTTCACCACGTTCAAGACCTCGTCGGCCTTTCCTTCCAGTGCGGGCTTAAGATAGGGCTGCGCCGGATGGTACTTGGTGCCGAGCTCGGCGAAGCGGTAATAGCGCTCGACCGCGTCGGGGTAGTAGTCCTTCCCCGCATTCCCCTTCCGGTGCGCGAGCCGATCACTCGACCGCGCCCCGCCCTTCACCGTCACCTTGACCCCGAAGAGCCCCTTCGACGGCTTCGAGCTCGCCCGGTGCACCAGGGATCGCTTCACCGCACAGCACCGCCGCCTCCATCAGGATCGTCGTCTCCAGCTCCGTCGGGATCAGCACCCCGCCCGTCGAAGGCGCCACCGTCGTCAGGTTCCGGTACTTCTCCGGATCGCAACCCCGCGCGCTGAAACCGCCCTGCGCGAACACTAGGAACGAGTAAATGTATTCGTCCGTCGCCGTCGGCAACTTCGAGCGATCCGACAAGCCCATCACAGCCGCCGTTTGATCGTCGGTCGCCTCCGACAAGTTCAGCGCCCGCAGCGCCCGCAGCGCCGCGCGATCCGTCGCGATCGCCGAGTTCAGCCGGTTGATATCGAGGCCCAGCGCTTCATGCTTCCCCCACTCCTCGGCCGTGAAAGCGCGGTCCTTCCCGCCCTCCCCCGTCCCCTTCGTGGCCTTCGTGGCCTTCGTGGCCTTCGTGGCCTTCGTGGCCTTCGTGGCCTTCGTCAGATCCTCATACGCCGTCAAAAGCGGTGCGAGGCCCGTGCGGTGATTCTCGATAGAGCGCAGGATGTCGTTTCGATCCATGAGGACACCATCTGCCTATCCCCACCTCTTGAGGAACCGGCCGCAACTCTCGTTCGGCTCATTCAGCTTAGATTCCCCCCTTTGAGGTCATGTGCCTGCATATTCATCGAATGCTTAACCCTCGATAGATCGAGAAACGCCTTGCTTCCCTCAAGAATTTCAATCCCTTCTAAGAAGCTGTCTGAAAAATGGTCAGGCGTCGATTCTTGCGAGCATGCGCTTGGTCATGGAGAGATAGATCAGCGCTTCCGAATGTTCGATCCTTACCTCGTGGTCGCGGATCAAACGACGGGATTGGA